>CAMATV010000020.1 GCA_945861235.1 Opitutus sp. GAS368 | reverse complement strand
TCCATCGCCGCCCACGCCACCCGCGCACCCTCACCCGAAGGCACCCCCGGCGTCGCCGAAAACTCCTCGCGCCCGACCACGATTTTCTCAGCGGGTGTCGTCAGCGTCGCCAGCCACGTGGCCGGCCCCAGCACCGCAACTTCGCCCGCCTCGTCGGCGTGCGCTGTCAGCCAAGCAGCAATGATCTCGGGTCCGACCCCCGCCGGATCGCCACACGTGAAGGCCAATTTACTCGGCATCGTCGTTCTCCGCGCCGCCCGCCCGACGTGCCCGGGCAAAGCTGCGCTTGCCGCCGGCGAAAAACTCGAGGAACCGTCTCACCTCAGCGCTGAGATACGTCCCTCCCGCGAGCTGCTGCGCGGCCACCTCGCGAATATTGCCCGCCGTGAAATAGACGGCGGCAAACGCCGCCTTTAATTCCGCAATGACCGCGCGTGACACCCCCCGGCGCTTCAGCCCCACGACGTTGAACCCAATGACGTCATCCCGCTCCGCCACCATCGTGAAATGCGGCACATCGCGGGTGATCGACGCATGGCCCGCCACCATCACGCCCTCGCCGATCCGACAAAATTGGTGCACCGCCGCACCGCCTCCGAGAAACGTCCCGTCCCCCACGCTGACATGGCCCGCGAGCAGCGCCGTATTCGCGAAGACGACATGATTGCCCACCTCGCAGTCGTGCCCCACATGGCTCGCGGCCATCAGAAAACAGTTCGTCCCCACCACCGTAAATTTCCCCGCGTGGATCGACCGGTTGATCGTCACCTGTTCGCGAATCACCGTGCCCGCACCGATTCGCACCCCCGTTGCCGCAGCACGGTCAAATTTCAAATACTGCGGATCGCCACCGACGACCGCGAACGGATGCACCACGACGGCGTCACCCAACACCGCGTGCTTCGTGACCACCGCGTAGGCCTGAATCTCGCAGTCAGCGCCGAGTTGCGCCCCCGCCTCAACGATCGCGGTCGGATGAATCGTGGTGGCCATGGCGCCTTAACTCTTCGCGCGACGCGGGGCGGCGCGCTCCGACAGCAAATCGAGCTGCGTGTCCTTGAGCAGATCGTAGTTTTTCAAGATGCGCATGACCTGCAACGTGTCGCTCTTGGTGTAGTTCTGGTTCGTCTCAACCTTATCGAGCAGATCCAGCAACATGGCCCGAAACGAGATGATCGCATCGACACCCTTGGCTTTCAGCAACTCGACGCTCTGCGAGCGAAACGGCTCCGCCGTCGGCAAGCTCGGCAGCACGAGAATCTTCGTCAACGAATGCCCGGCGTTGTCCGCCGTCTCCGCCGAAAAAAACCGCGCCGCTTCCTTGAGCACGCTTTGTTTTAAGAAACCAAAAATCTCCGGACTGCTCTTGAGCATTTGCGGCGTAAACACCCCCGTGTGCCAACCCTTCACGGAGACCACCGCCTTCTGGACAAAGGGCAGTTCATTCGAGAAGAGAAAAAAATCTGGCTTCCGGTCCGTGCGCTTCCACGCCGGATTGTAGACGACCAGATCGATCTCCTCGTCCGCGAGCTTGCGGCGCGAGGACACCTGATACTTGCGCGCTTGACGGACCAGAAAACCGTTTTGCTCGAAATATTCGCGGACAATACCTTCGTCGATGGCAGACATGGCGAAAAGTAGTGAGTAGTGAGTCGCGGGTAGCGAGCATTTTGAAAAGCGGCGCTAGTGCCGCTGTCCGCGACTCACTCCAGGCGACTCGCCCCTTCCCCATTACGCCGCCCCGACTTCGCGAAAACTCTGCTCGATCAACGCGGGCGAAATTTCACCCTGGGTCGCGGCTTCACCCAGTCGCTTCAAGACGACCATGCGCAGCCCACCCGCGCGCACCTTCTTATCCCGGGTCATCGCCGCGTGCAATTCCGTGAAAGCCAGCGGTGCCCGCAAACCCACCGGCAGCGCATGAGCCGCCACCACGCGCTCGACGCGCCCCACTTCCGCCGCCGTCACGTAACCGAGTTTATGCGACAGCCGCGCCGCCGCGCACAATCCGATCGCGACCGCCTCGCCGTGCAAATATTCCCCGTAGCCCGCCGCATTCTCCACCGCGTGCCCGAACGTGTGCCCGAGATTGAGCAGCGCGCGCCCACCGTCCGCCGCGGTCTCGCGTTCGTCGGCCTCGACAATGCGGGCCTTCAGCGCGCAGCAGCGGCGGATCAACGCGGCGAGAGTCGGGCTCGCGGCGGTGAGCGGAGATTTTTCGAGGTCGTCGAAAAGCGCGGCGTCGCCGAGCAGGCCGTATTTGATCACCTCGGCGGCCCCGGCGGAAAATTCCCGCGGCGGCAAGGTGGCCAACAAATTAGTTGAAATGAAGACGCCTCGCGGTTGGTGGAAGGCTCCGGCGAGATTTTTTCCTGCCGCGAGGT
This sequence comes from Opitutus sp. GAS368, assembly GCA_945861235.1. GTDB lineage: Bacteria > Verrucomicrobiota > Verrucomicrobiia > Opitutales > Opitutaceae > GAS368. The sequence goes on along the minus strand of CAMATV010000020.1, from coordinate 15,770 downwards.
TGATGCCGGTTTTCCCGCCCACCGAGCTGTCGACCATCGCGAGCAACGTCGTCGGCACCTGAAAAAAATCAATCCCGCGCAGCCAGCTCGCCGCGGCGAATCCCCCGAGGTCGCCGATGACGCCGCCGCCGACCGCGAAGAGCGCGCCACCACGATCAATTTTATGCTCGGCGAGAAAATCCAGCACGCGGCCGAGGCCGGCGAGCGACTTGCTCCCCTCGCCCGGCTCGACGATCAGCACGGGCGTCTCACCAAACATCGCACGCAAAGCGGCGCTTTGCGCCTGGGCGAAATTCGTATCGGTCAACACCGCGACTCTGCGCCCGGCGGTTGCGCGCTGCGTCACTGCATGGCGCACCTCCGAGCCCAAGTCCGCGGCGATGTGGATCGCGTAGCTGCGTTCAGCGAGATTGATTTTCAGCGTTTCTGCCATGAACCGCATAGCGGAGCAGAACCGCGGCTGCTAAGCAGGCGAAAAAACCTGTAAAAAATCAGAGCCCTCCCCCACGTCGCACCTCGGTGTTTTTTACTCGTTTGACGCGCACGAGTTGCCCGACGGTCGACGTAGGCAACCCAAACGGGCAGCGCCAGCGGCTTCGCCGTCACCACCGGCCACTCCTCCGCGTCGCCCCTTCAAACCGACTGTCGCCAATCATTCAACCCGAGCTGGAGCAGCTTCCGGTGGTTGAAATGATTCCATTTCAAATCGACCGCGAAATCGAGGGGCACACCCACGGGCGGCAGGCGGTGCGCCATCTTCCAAGCGACGCCATGCATGCGACGGCCCCGCCCATCCTCAAAATGAAAACGGAAATGGTGCTCCTTGAAAATCTCCGGCCGCGCGCGCAGCACCACTCCACGCACGCCAAAAATGGGCTCAGGGTTTGCCTGACCAAACGGATGCAACAAATCCAGCTCGTCCATCAAATGGTCATTGATCTGCTCAGGCGTCAGCCAGGCCGACAGAGCTAGCTGCGCCTCCGCGATGTCGCTCCCGGCATGGGCGCGCACGGCCTCGGCGAAGGCGACGCGAAACGAGGTGAGATGCACCTTGGGCAGCGAAATCCCGACCGCCATCGGATGACCGCCCCAACTCGTCAATTTTTCACAGCACGTGCCCAACACCTCCACGAGATTCACCCCGTCGACACTGCGCCCGGAGCCTTTCGCCATAGCTCCGTCGTTGCCGAGCACCACGCAGGGTCGGTTGTATTTGCGCGAGACGCGCCCGGCCACGATCCCGACGACACCGGGGTGCCAGTCTTCGTGGAACAGCACGATCCCCGGCAGGGCCAAAAACTCCGTCTCCACCAGACGTTCCGCCTCCTCCGTGATGCCACGCTCGATATCCTGACGCTCGCGGTTAAACGTGTCCAATTGCTCCGCCGTGTTTTCGCAAAATTGTGCATCGTCACTGATCAACAGCTCCACCGAAAGCGCCGCATCGGCGAGCCGTCCGCTGGCGTTGATCCGCGGCCCCAAGCGAAACGAAATATCAGTCGGCGTAAGTCCATTCTCGGGGCGGACGCCCGCCACGGCCATGAGCGCCCGCAGCCCGGGCCGTTTCGTCGTCTGCAAAATCCGCAGCCCGTGCCGCGCAAAAATCCGGTTCTCACCCTGGAGCGGCACCAGATCGGCCACCGTCCCGAGCGCCACGAGGTCGAGATAATCGCGCAGCTTGATAGCAAACGCGATCGGGTTGTTCTCGAAGCGCAACTGCTTGAGCAGTCCATGGCAGAGCTTAAACACGAGACCGACCGTGCAAAGATTTCGCCACGGCGCATCCGCGTTGCTCTCGTCCGGCTCCACATGCGGGTTGATCAAAATCCCCTCGGTCAGCACTTGCTCGCGCGAACGATGGTGATCGACCACCAGCACATCAATGCCCTGCCCGCGCAGGTAGCCCACCTCCTCAATCGAGTTCGTCCCGCAATCCAGGGCGACAAACAAATCCGGCTTGCCACCCTCCAGCGCGCGATCGATCGCACTGCGCGACAGCCCATAGCCGTCCGCCGAACGGCGCGGCACCACAAACCGCGGCTTCAGCCCAAAACGCCGCAGCACCATCACCAGCAGGGCCGTGCTGCTGACGCCGTCGACATCGTAATCGCCCAGCACCACGACCTCCTCGTGCTTGGCAATCGCGGTGCGCAAGCGCGTCGCACCCGCTTCGAGGTTGCGCAGTAAAAACGGGTCATGGATCGACGCCAGGGTCGGCTCGAGAAACGCGGCCGCGCCGACCGCGTCGCGCTGGCCCGCGCGCAGCAACAGCTCAGCCAAAACGCGGCTGATGCCAGCGCTTTTACTCAGCGCCTCGACCTCGCCAGCCAGGAGCGGCGTATGAGTCCAGTGCATCGCTTAGGTGGTTTCCCCGGGCAGGCGCGCTGGCTTCAGCGCGCGGCTGCCAAGGAAAAGAGCCCGATGTTTAGATCGGGCTCTGCTTGCCGCCACTTACTCGGATGCCTTGCTGGAACCCTGCCACTCGTAGGTCGGGGCGACATCTTGGTGCGCCTCAACATGCTTCCGATCGCCCTTGTGCCACCAGTAGAACACTTGCGCCGCGATGAAGATCGCGGAGAAAGTCGAGGTGACAATACCGACGAGGAAGGTAAACGAAATGTCAGCCAGCACGCCGCCGCCGAAGATGAACAACGCGAGCGCCGCCAAAAAGGTCGTGGACGCCGTCATGATCGTGCGGGCAAAAACTTTATTGATCGCAAGATTCACGATATCACGCAGCGAGCCGGTCGGATTGTTCTTCAACTCCTCACGGATACGATCGAACACGACGACCGTTTCGTTCATCGAGTAGCCCACGATACACAGGATCGCCGCGACCATCGGCGCGGAAAACTGGTGGCCGAACAACACGAAGATACCGATCGTCATCAGGACGTCGTGGAACGTGGAGAACATGGCGCCGACGCCGAACCCGAACTCGAAGCGAAACGCGATGTAGAGCAAAATGACCAACATCGAAACACCGACCGCCTTGAGCGCGTTCCACTGAATTTCGCTCCCGATGGAGGCGCCGATATGATTTTCGCCAACCTTCTCGAGCGCGGACGCCGGAAAAGCTTTCTGGAGGGCCGCGAGGAGGACTACGGCTTTACCCTCGGGCGTCTCGATTTTAAGGGTCTCACTGGCGCCACCGATCGCGCTCACGTAGGTCACGTTGACCTCGGGCATTCCATTCGCTTTCGCGATTTCGCGGATCTTACTCGTGTCGAGTTTCTGCTTGAAGGCCACCCGGACCTCGTCACCGCCGGCAAAATCGATGCCGTAGATCGCATTGCCCTTGTAGATGACGACGCCGACGCCCAGCAGCACCACGAGCCAGGAGCCGATGAATGCGGGCTTACCCCACTTAATGAAGTCCACGTTAATGTTCTTCAACAGGCGGTTCATCGTGAACTTTTTCATCCAGCCGGACTCGATGAGCATCTCCATCACGAGGTGAGCCGTGACGAGGACCGAGAAGAGCGTCGAAATGACGCCGATCGCCAGAGTAACCCCGAAGCCCTTGATCGGTCCCTGACCGAGCCAGATCATAATCGCACAGATGATCAGCTGCACGGCGTGAGCATCGAGAATCGTCCAGAGCGCCTTGAAATATCCGCTCTCATTGGCGGCGGCCAAGCTCTTGCCGGCCTCGAGTTCTTCGCGCATGCGCTCGAAGATCAGAATGTTCGCATCGACCGCCATACCGATCGTCAGAACGATACCGGCGAGACCCGGCAGGGTCATCGTCGCACCGAAGCTGGCCATGATTCCGAGGATGATCAAAATATTGATCGCGAGCGTCGCCACCGCGACCAGACCGCCGGTCGTGTAGAAAGTAATCATGAAGGCCGCGACCAACGCGGTGCCGATCAGCGCCGAACGCACGCCGCTGTCCACAGCGTCCTTCGCGAGCGACGGTCCGACTTCGTATTGCTCCTTAACGATGAGCGGAAGATCCAGCGGATTGTTCAGGATGTTCGCCAGATTGAGCGCCTCGCGGTCGGACATGTTGCCGCCGCTGATCTGCGCGGACTCGCTGTCGATCTCCTGCTTCACGGTCGGCGCGGAGTAGAGTTTTCCATCGAGCACGATCGCGAGGCGACCGGTGCGACCGCCCTGCTGACCACCTTCAGCGATGGACCGGGTGACTTCCGCGAACCGCTTGCGGCCTTCCTTGGTGAAATTCATCACGACCTCGGGCTTGCCGTAAAGGTCGGGACGGGCACTGGAATTTGAAATCTTGTCTCCGGACATTTCGGGGATGCGGCGGACGAAAACTTCTTCGGTGTAGCTCTCGCCGTTGCGCCCCTCGTCATCGAGCGTGAGGATTTCGTAACCGGGAGGTGTTTCCACCCCAGCCGAGGGCGAAAGCGACGGATGCACCACGCGGAAATCGAGACGGGCCGGCTTTTTCACAGCGTCGAGCACCTCGGGGTTGTCCTTGGTGTTGAGGCCCGGGAGCTGGATCTCGATGCGATTCGTGCCGATTTGACGGATGATCGGCTCGGCCACGCCAAACGCATTGATACGCGTGTGGATGATCTCGATCGCCTTCGTGATCTTCTCCTTCTGATCCTGCAAATTGTCAGCCTTCGCGGCCTTGTCGTCGACCTCGAGGGTGAACGCTACTCCGCCGTTGAGGTCGAGGCCGAGCTGAAGGCGCGCCTTCGAACGACGCAGCAGTTCGTTCAGGAGGATATTATTGCGCTTCTCGATATTCTTGAGCGTCGCCTCGAGGCGGACGTCGGGGAAATACTGCGACAGGTCGATCTTCTTCTCTTTGCCGATCTGTTTGAGGGCGACGAACTCGCTCGCCGCAGTTCCAGCCTTCTTCCGGGCGGTCGCTTCATCGACGAGTTTCGCAAAATCAGCCGGCTTGGCGGTGGCTTGTTCTTTCGCAAACTGGGCGAAGGACGGGGCATCTTGCAGGGGGAGGAGTTCGGAAATCCCCCACACCGCGATGGCGATGGAGAAGACGATCTTCCAGAGGTGGCGTTTGAGCATGGTTCGTTTGGGTTTATTGAAAAGGATGGGGCGAGCCGGGAAACGTCACGCATGTCACGCGGCCACTCGGGCCACGCGCGTCACCCGTCGCACAAAAATTATTTCTTGTCAGAGGCTCCGGGCTTCTTGGTGACCGACTGGATGAAGCCTTTGCCGACTTCGATCTTGGTGTTCTCGGCGATACGCACCACGAAACGGTCGTCCTTCACATTCGTAATCACGCCAAAAATCCCGCCCGTCGTGATGACCTCGTCACCGGATTCCAACTCGGCGAGCATTTTCTCCAGCGCCTTCTGCTTTTTGCGCTGCGGCGCGATGAATAAGAAATAAAAACCACCGGCGATCAGCGCGTAAAAAACCAAAATCTGCCAGCCTGCGCCACCGCCGGGACCACCTGCCGGTGCGGCGGATTCGGCTAAAAGTTCGGGTAAGGTCATCAGTGAGGACATTTTCGTCATTGCGTGTTAAGTGATTTGAAAAAAGAAAACATCTATCTAACTAAGTCCACTCTCTTGAAAGCAAGCCATAACTCCCCCGTCTCCCTCGCACGTCGTTGAAAAACAAATCCTCCTCCGCCTGGTCGGTCGCCAAGTCCGAAGAACACTACGGTTTCAAGCGGTGGGGCTCCGGCCACATCTCGGTTGACGACGCCGGCTTCGTTAACGTCCAACCCCTCGCCGATGGCCGCGGCATCCGCGTCCTCGACGTCATCGATGAGGCCGTCGGGATGGGCCTCAAAGCTCCGTTGGTGATCCGTTTCCAAGATCTTCTCCGGCATCGCGTGGTCCAAATCAACGCCTGCTTCGCCAAAGCCATCAAGGAGGAAGCCTACAAAGGCAGCTACCGCGGAGTCTTCCCCATCAAGGTCAACCAGCTCCGCGAGGTCGTCGACGAGATCGTCGCCGCCGGCAAGGACTTCAACTACGGTCTCGAAGCCGGCTCGAAGCCCGAGCTCATGATCGCTCTCGCCATGCACGAGGGCACCCAGCGCCTCATCATTTGCAACGGCTACAAGGACCACGACTACATCCGCCTCGCCCTGCTCGGTCGCAAACTGGGCAAAAAGATCATCATCGTCGTCGAGCAGCTCTCCGAGATCGACGACATCATCAAGATTTCCCAAGAGGTCGGCGTGAAGCCCATGATCGGCTTCCGCGCCAAACTGCTCACCCGCGGCGAGGGCAAGTGGGCGATGTCCACCGGCGACAACGCGAAGTTCGGCCTCAACACCGCCGAAATTCTCTTCGCCTGCGAAAAGCTCCGCGCCGCCAAACTCCAATCCTGCCTGCGCCTCGTGCACTTCCACATCGGCTCACAGGTGCCGAACATCATCACGATCAAGAACGCCGTCGTCGAAGCGACCCGCTTCTATTGCCAGCTCGACAAAATGGGCTTCCCCATGGGCTACCTCGACGTCGGCGGCGGTCTCGGCGTCGACTACGATGGCTCCCGGACGAACTTTGAGAGCTCCATGAACTACTCGATGGAGGAATACGCCCGCGACGTGGTCTCCAATATCCGCGACATCTGCACCGAGTCCGGTGTCGCCGTGCCCGACATCGTCAGCGAGTCCGGCCGTGCCATCGTCGCCCCTCACTCCCTGCTCGTCGTCGAAGTCTTCGAGCGTATCAACAAACATGAGTCGCTCGGCCAACAACATCAGCCCAAGGTGAAACACAAGGTCGTCACCGATCTCGAGGTGATGCTCAAGAACAAGGGCAAACTCGGCCGCTTGGAACGTTTTCACGACGCGCTGCAGAAAAAAGAGGAGTCGTTTTCACTCTTCAACCTCGGCTACCTCGACCTCGAAAACCGCGCCGCCGCCGAATCGATCTATTGGCAGATCTGCGAACAAATCGCCAAGGAAGGCCGCGACACCGGCTACCAACCCGAAGAGCTCCACGATCTCAACAAGCTCCTCGCCGACCAATACGTCTGCAATTTCTCCGTCTTCCAGTCGCTGCTGGACCACTGGGCGCTCAAGCAGCTCTTCCCCGTCGCCCCGCTCCACCGTCTGAAGGAACGGCCCACCGTCAACGCCATCCTCGCTGATATCACCTGCGACTCCGACGGAAAAATCTCCTCGTTCATCGATCTCCAGGACACGAAGGACTACATCACGCTCCACCCGCTCAACGGCAAGCCCTACTTCCTCGGTGTTTTCCTCACGGGCGCGTATCAGGATATCATGGGCGACCTCCACAACCTCTTCGGGCGTGTCAACGAGGTCCACGTCTTCCTCGAAGACGATGAACCCAACGGCTTCTACGTCGAGGAAGCCCTCAGCGGCAGTCGGATCGCCGACGTCCTCGAGGGCGTGCAATATCAGCAGGAAGAACTCTGCCGAAAGATGAAGGCCCAGATCGACGCCGCCACGCGCAAGGACATCGTGAAACCCCGCGAAGGCGTCCGCCTCCTCGAACTCTACGAGAGCCAAATGCTCAACAAGACCTACCTGAACATCGAGCCGAAGCAGGGACGGAAGAAAAAAACGTAGGTTTTCGCCGGGTGTGATCAACGCCGCGCAGCCGCACCGCCCGCTTTCTCCGCGCTCTCCGCGTCCTCCGCGTTTCAAATCCGGAGTCTGGATCAATTCCGGTTGGGTTAGGCGCAGTCCTTACTCACACCCGCTGACACACGTGTCAGCAGTCCGCCATTGACCGTCCGCCGACCGCGTTCTTGGCTCTGCTTTCTGCCGTGATTTCCGTGTGCTCCGTGGGCACCCACGCGTTCACTTTTCCATTCACTTTTCCACCAACATGAGCCTCCCAATCAAACCCGCCAACTCCTGCGCCTTCGATCAAATCTCGCTCGGCGAAGTCATGCTCCGCCTCGACCCGGGCGAGGGCCGGATTCGCACCGCGCGCAATTTCCAAGTCTGGGAAGGCGGCGGCGAATACAACACCTCCCGCGGTCTCCGCAAATGCTTCGGTTACAAAACCGCCGTCGTCACCGCGTTCGTCGACAACGAGGTCGGCCACCTCGTCGAAGATTTTATCATGCAGGGCGGCGTCGCCACCGACTTAATCCAATGGCGCGACGACGACGGCATTGGCCGCACCGTCCGCAACGGTCTCAACTTCACCGAGCGCGGCTTCGGTATCCGCGGCGCGGTCGGCAATCCCGACCGGGGCAACACCGCCGCCTCCCAGATCAAGGTCGGCGACATCGATTGGGACCACATCTTCGGCAAACTCGGCGTGCGCTGGTTTCACACCGGCGGCATCTACGCCGCGCTTTCCGCCTCCACCGCCGAAGTCACCGTTGAAGCCGTCAAAGCCGCCAACAAATACGGCACCATCGTGTCCTACGATCTCAACTACCGCCCCTCGCTCTGGAAAACCATCGGCGGCCTGAAAAAAGCCCAGGAGGTCAACCGTGAGATCGCCAAGTATGTCGACGTCATGATCGGCAACGAGGAAGACTTCACCGCCTCCCTCGGGTTCGCCGTCAAGGGCGCCGAGACCCTCGGCCACATCGAGACCGACGCCTTCAAGGCCATGATCGAAACCGCCGTGACCGAGTTCCCGAACTTCAAAGTCGCCGCGACCACGCTCCGCCACGTCATCACCGCGACAAAGAACGATTGGTCCGCGATCCTCTGGCACGCCGGCCAGTTCCACGAGAGCAAGCCGTACCCCGGCCTGGAGATTCTCGACCGCGTTGGCGGCGGCGACAGCTTCGCCTCCGGGGTGCAGTTCGGTTTCTTGGAGTTCAACGACGCCCAAAAGGCCGTCGAGTATGGAGCCGCCCACGGCGCGCTCGCTTCGACGACCCCGGGAGACACCTCGATGGCCACCCGCAAAGAAGTCGAGAAAGCCATCGCCGGCGGCGGCGCCCGCGTCGTGCGCTAATCACTCCGCATGAAAGAGGGGCTTTACACCCCACTTCCCCCCTCAGCCCGGGCAAAACCCGGGCTTTTTCGTACCCACTTTCCGCGCTACAGTCGACGCGAGCACCCACGGATTGATTCGCGCCAGCCACAGCCGCACCCGCCCCACCGATCCACCGCGCCTCGCGTCCGTGCGCAACTCATCTTGCCCCTGCGCTTCATTGCGACAACCGCACCCTTACGGTATCGTTCGAAGCTCAGGATGAGGGGCTGGAAAATTACGCGCCGGAAAATTCGCGGAGCAAACCCGATCCCAGGCGTCAGGGCTTAGGATCGAAAATCCTCCGACCTCACCCATCGTCCTCCCCCCACTCCGCGCTGCCGAGCTCGCACGTTTTTGCACCCACATTTTCTGCCACATTCCTCGCTCATTCCTCGCCCATCGCTCCTCCCCTGAATAGTCAGAAAGCTGGGTCAGAAAAACTCGGAATCTCTCCCCTCGCCGACGCACCCCGTAGCCGTACCGCGCAAGTCAGCCTAAACCGAGATCGCCTCGCGCGGGCGTATCCGTTTCCTCCGTGCAATCCGTGGTCGAGTTTGTGTCTCCAGCTGAAATCTGAGCGCCCGCCCCATAACCCGCGTCCGCGACTTCGGTGGGCAACTCGCTCTTCGAATTTCTCGGTCCCCATTGCCCCTTCGACATCCGCCATTGCGGCACACCTCCCTCTGCCCAACTCTCCGCTCTCTTCATGTCCACACCCATCGCCACGATCCTCACGCACCCCGGCAGTGCCCACAAAGACGAATTCCTCGCGTGCGCGGTCCTCCTCGCGCTCCGCCCCGCGCCGATCGTTCGCCGCGAGCCGTCGCCCGCCGACCTTGCCGATCCCGCCACCGCCGTCGTCGACGTCGGGCACCAGCACGCCCCCGAGCTCAATAATTTCGACCATCATCAGCTGCCCAAGGATCACCCGCCCACCTGCTCGCTCTCGCTCGTCCTCCAGCATCTCGGTCTCTACGACGACGCTCGCCAATTTTGTGACTGGCTTGAAACCGCCGAGTGGTTCGATTGCCGTGGCCCCCTCACCACCGCGAAACGGCTCGGCGTGTCGCCCGGCGCCCTCGCGAAACTCATCTCACCGATCGACATTACTCTCCTGCGTCGCTTCGCGCTCGCGACCCGTCTCGAGCCCGGCCAGCCGCTCTGGGAAATCATGCGCATGATCGGCGAGGACCTGCTCGACTACGTAAAATCCCTCCGCGCCCGCCTCGATTTCATCGGCGCACACGCGGAGCTTTGGACCATCGATCTCGCCGGCACACCCGCCAAAATCCTCTTTCTCCCGCGCACCGATCCGCTGCCTGACGATCCGTCGATGGGCATCGATCGCTACATCGAAAATCGCGGCCTTGCCGACGAAGTCGTCGGCACCGTGAGCCCCGATCGCCGCAGCACCGGTTACGGCCTTTCACGTTATCGGGACAGCGCGCGTCTCGATTTCACCCGCATCGCTGACCACCCCGGTATCCATTTCGCCCACGCCCGCGGCTTCGTCGCCAAGACTTCGGCGACCGACCTCACGCTGCTAAAACAATTCCTCTCCCTCTCGGGTGTCGCACCGACAATCCCTTGAGTTTTTCCGCCGCTCTTGTCTCGTCTCCGGTTGCTCCGCCGCCGCCCATGTCCGCCTGTATCAATATCTCGACCTACAAGTTCGCCCCCCTCGACGATCTCCCCTCGTGGCGTGAGCGGCTGCAACAGGTCAGTCGCGCCCGCCGACTGCGCGGCACCATTCTCCTGAGTCCCGAGGGCATTAACCTCTTCGTAGCCGGAACGCGCGAAGACATCGACGCCCTCCTCGTCGAACTGCGCTCCATCCCCGGCCTCGAGGATCTCACGCCGAAGGAAAGCCTCAGCGCTGAACAGCCCTTCAATCGGATGCTGGTGAAGATCAAAAAGGAAATCATCGCCTTCGGGGTCGAGGGGATCGATCCGGCTCGTCGCCCCACGGCCAAACTGACCGCACACACGCTCAAGCAGTGGCTCGACGAGGGCCGCCCGATCACGCTGCTCGACGCGCGCAACGACTACGAAATCCGCATGGGCACCTTTCGTGGCGCGATCTCGGCCCACATCGACCACTTCCGTGAGTTTCCCGACGCGGTCGCCCGTCTCCCGGAGGAAATGAAAGAGCGCCCCCTCGTGATGTTTTGCACCGGTGGCATCCGCTGTGAAAAGGCCGGACCTTTTATGGAACGGGCCGGCTTCAAACACGTCCACCAACTCGACGGCGGCATCCTCAAATATTTTGAAGAGTGCGGCGGTGCCCACTACGACGGCGAGTGCTTCGTGTTCGATCGTCGCGTCTGCGTGGACCCCGCGCTGCGCGAGACAAATTCCAAACTCTGTTTCAACTGCCAGATGCCCCTCACCGAGGCCGAGCAACGCGATCCTCGCTACGTGGCAGACATCAGCTGTCCGCACTGTTTCAAAGAACCCTAGCCGCCGACCGGCGATCGGGGCGCGTCCCGCGAATGGCCGGACCCTCATCCCGGCCCGGCCGGGCCTCCTCCGTCCTGCGCAAAAAAACTGGCCACCGCTGCCGCTCCCCGCTCCTTTGTCAGCGTGCCTGCCGAGCCCGCCTCCCCTTTTCTGTCTCCCACCCAGCGTCGCCTCGCCGCCTTCGCGCTCACGTTTCTCTCCCTGCTCGGCATCATCGCCTTGCTGATCGGCGCCGTCATGATGCTCGGTCAACTCGTCGGCGTCTTCTCCGGCGTGATCTGGCCCTTGGCCGTGGCCGGCGTGCTCGCACTGATTCTCCGCCCCGTCGTCGAACTCGCCGAGCAACGCCTCCGCCTGCGTCGCACGTCCGCGGTCGTGCTGCTCTACGGTATCTTTGCCCTCTGCGTTGGCGGCGCACTGGTGTTCATTTTTCCGCCCGTGATCGAGCAGGCGCTCGCCTTCATTGCCAACCTGTCGGACTATTGGGCCCGAGCGTCCGTCTACGTGCAGGATCATTATCCGCAGTGGATGGAATTTTCGAAACGCCAGCTTGCCAACCCCACCATCCAGAAAATTGCCGATTCGCTCAGCGCCGAGGTCACAGGCGTGGCTGCCCTCGCAGTCCCCTCGCTCAAGGCCGCCGGCGGCGGTGCCCTCGGCGTCTTCGCCTTCTTCACTCACTTGGCCATCGTGCCGGTTTATTTGTTTTTCTTTCTCCTCGCCCGTGGCGAGCCCACCCGGAAGCTCGGCGATCACCTGCCCTTCCTGAACCCGGACTTGCGCGCCGATGTCGTGTTTCTCATCCGTGAATTCGTCATCATCATCGAATCCTTTTTTCGCGGTCAGATGCTCATCGGCTTTATCCTCGGCGTGCTCCTCTCGATCGGTTTCACGCTCGTCGGCCTGAAATTTGGCCTCCTCATCGGACTCGTCCTCGGCGCCCTCAACATCGTCCCCTACCTCGGCACGATCATCGGCCTCGCGACGGTCGTGCCGCTGGCATTTTTCCAACCCGGCGGCGGCTGGCAACTGCTGGGACTCGTCTTGCTCGTGAAGACCCTCGTCCAACTCATCGAGAGTTGGGTCATCACCCCGAAGGTGATGGGCGAACGCACCGGTCTTCACCCCGTCACCATTATCGTCGCGATTTTCTTTTGGGGCACTGCTTTCGGCGGCGTGCTCGGCATGCTCCTCGCTATTCCGCTCACCGCGTTCTTCGTGACGGCTTGGCGGCTCGCCAAACAGAAATATTTCGCTGCGCCTCATGTCTGAGCCCCCGCCCCCCGACGAATGTGCCCACTGCGGCACGAGCCTCCGCCGCAACGCCCGCGCCTGCCCCGATTGCGGCGCCGATGAGCGCACGGGCTGGCGTGAATCCTCCGACACCGTTTACGACGGCCTCGACCTGCCCGACTCGGCCTACGCCGACGACAACGCCTCCGATCAGTCACGCCGCCCCACGCTGCGCGCGGGCATCGCGTGGTATTGGTATGTCGTCGCCGCACTCCTCGTCGCCAGTCTCGTGCTCGGCATCGTGCGCTTCCATTGATGGCTGATGCTTGGGAAATTATTTTCCGCAAAGGCGTCCACCTCCCGCAAATCGGCTGGTCCCTCGATGCCCAATCCCGCGTCGCCCGCTCCTTCATCTCGCACGCTCACTCCGACCATGTGGCGCGCCATCCCGAGGTCCTCTGCACGCCCGGCACCGCCCGTTTCCTCCACGCGCGCATCCCCGGCCAGCGCCTGATCCACGAACTCCCGTTCGGCCGTCCCCACGAACTCGAGTTCGGCGTGACCGCCACCCTCTACCCCGCCGGTCACATTCTCGGTTCCGCGCAAATCCATCTCTCCTCCGCCGACCACGGCTCGCTACTCTACACGGGCGATTTCAAGCTTCGCGCCGGCCTCGCGGCGGAGCCTTGCGCCACCCCACGCGCGGACACCCTGATCATGGAAACGACGTTTGGCCTCCCGCGTTACGTCATGCCGCCGGAGTCCGCAGTCATCGCGCAGATCATCGCGTTTTGTCAGCAGACCGTCGCCGACGGCGCGACGCCCGCGCTCCTCTGCTACAGCCTCGGCAAGAGTCAGGAAGTCCTCCGTGCCCTCGCGACCGCCGGTCTCCCGATCATGCTCCACGCCGAGACCCTCCGCCTCACGCGCGTCTATGAAAAACTCGGAATGGCCTTTCCTCCCTTCCGCGAGTTCGACGGCCGCGAGGTCGCTGGCCACATCGTCATCTGTCCCGCGCATTCGTCCGGCCTCCTCAGTCGTATTCCCGCCGTCCGCACCGCCGTGATCACCGGCTGGGCGCTCGATCCGTCCACGATTCACCGCAGCCGCTGCACCGCAGCATTCCCGCTTTCCGACCACGCCGATTACCCAAGCCTGCTCAAGTTCGTCGAGCTCGTGCAACCCAAGCGAGTGCTCACCTTGCACGGTTTCGCCCGTGAATTCGCCGCCACGCTTCGGCAACGCGGCGTCGACGCCCTCGCCCTCGGTCACGCCAACCAACTCGATCTTTTCGCGCCACCCTCACGTTGACCGCGGCATGTTCGCACGGCGCAGGCCCCACCTCGTCAAACGTCCGGCGTCGCTTCGAGCCCATCCGCCACCCGACCGGCGAACCGCTGACTCAACGCGCAGAGCGCCCGGTCCCGTTCCTCGCTGCAGTCGGAATTTCCTGCGACCACCTTGGCGACCTCGGTCGGCCTCGTCGAAACCATCACCGCCACGGGCTCGCGCCCATCGGCGGAGAAGAGTGCGAGGTGTTGGTGAAATCCGTTGAGGCGCATGGCTGAACTTCCCCAGACCGACGAACTTCCCCTGCGCCGTCACCCCGCGACCTCTCCGCATCGCCCGCAGGGGCACACCTCCCGGTCGTTGGCCTCCGCTGAGGTTCCGCGTTCAACGGACCGGCGACATTTCTGTCGCCGCGCTTGGTCCGCGGGAAAGCCGCCCTTCCGCAAGCACGACCTGCCGCGCGATTCCCCAATTCTGCATCGCCCTCTCCCGCTCGATCATTTTCTGTCCGCCCACGCCATGCGCCAGATTTACTCCCTGCTCCTACTAGCCGCCTTGCCCGCCATGGCCATGGCCCAGCTCCCGCTGCGCGACGGCGAGGCCTTCACCTTTAAGATCTCGTGGGCCATTCTCCCCGGTGCCGGCGAAATCAAAGTCTCCGCCGCCACCGACACGTCCGGTCCGGTCCCCCGCCTCGTAGTCTCAACCACGACCCGCACCCGCGGCCTCGCCCGCGCACTGCTCCCGTTCGACGCCCAGGCCGATTCATTTTTTGACCAAGGCACCGGCCGTCTCATCGCACTCACCGAATCCAGTGAGCAGCGAAACAAAAAGGCCGCGCACTCCGTCACGTTCGACTACCCTGCCGCCCAAGCGCTCTACACCCGCACTCAGCCCACGGAGCAACCCCGTCCGCTCGCGCTGCCCGCCGGTGATCCGTTGGATCTGATTACGTGCCTCGTGCAAACGCGTCTATGGACTCTCCAACCCGGCCAGAAACAAGATGCCCTCGTGCTTTTCGACAGCGATTTTTACGAACTCACGATTCACGCCACTCGCTACGAAGAAGTCCGAACCTCGCTCGGCACGTTCCAAACCCTGGTGCTGGAACCGCGGATGGAAAAGACGCCGCCCAAGGGCATGTTCAAAAAAGGCTCCACGGTCCGCGTCTGGATTTCGCAGGACGAACGCCGGTTGCCCGTAAAATTTGAGGTCGAATTTAAAATTGGCACGGGCGTCGCCACCCTCGCGCGCTACGACGCACCGCCCGCCGCCCCGACTACGGATGCGAAAAATCCTCGTCCTTAGAGGCGGCGCCCTCGGCGATTTTATCGTCACCCTGCCCGCGCTCGCCCTGCTGCGCCAACGTTGGCCCGCCGCGCACATCGAACTCGCCGGCAACGCCACCGCCGCCGCCCTCGGCGTTCGGGCCGGCCTGATCGACTCCGTGCACTCCCAGCACGAGGCCCGCTGGAGCGCCCTCTACGCGCGGGCCCCGCTGCCCGCCGATCTCGCGACCCACCTCGCCACGTTCGATCTCGTCCTCAATTTCTGGCCCGACCCCGACGAAACCCTCGCCACCCATTTCGCCCATCTTTCTGCACCTATTTTTCTGTCCTCCTCCGCGCTCCCCATCCGCGCCCCCGCCGCCGCCCACTATTGCGAACCGCTCCGCACCCTCGGCCTCACCACGGAAACGTCTTTTTATCTCCTCACCCCACCCTCGCCCAACCCGCACCTCGTCGCCGTGCACCCCGGTAGCGGCTCTCCGCAAAAAAACTGGCCGCTCTCGCGCTGGATCGAACTCTGCCGCTGGCTCCACGCTGACCACCACGCCGAACTCCTCATCATCACCGGCGAAGCCGACGGCCCCGCCGCCACGGCCCTCGCCCCCTTCGGCACGTC
>CAMATV010000019.1 GCA_945861235.1 Opitutus sp. GAS368 | reverse complement strand
GCGAGATCGACGACGCCCACTGGCGAATGGTTCTGGCGCGGAACTACCCCGTCTCTCCCCTACCCGTCGAACCGCCGCCCGCGCTGCAATCTTAGCCAAAAAAGAAGGCCGCCGGTTACGGCGGCCTTCAAAATGGTGGACCCTAACGGGATCGAACCGTTGACCTCCTCAATGCCATTGAGGCGCTCTACCAACTGAGCTAAGAGCCCATTCCCGCTGAACGGGAGGTCAGGAAAATCAAAGTTCCGCGCACGAATGCAAGGATTTTTTCAGCCGCCATCCAAATCCTTCGTTCGAAAGCGCGCGGTCTGCACCGTACTCTTGCCATCAGGCCGCGCCCGCATCCGCACCCGCGAATAGGCTTCAAGTACCGCCCGATCAAATTCCGCGCTGCCTGAGGGACTGATAATTTTCGCTCCGCGGATGGAGCCGTCAGCACCGATGCGAAATTCAGCCTCAGCCACCAGCGTGTCACTCAGCCCCGGCGGCTTGTCCAACGCCTTCAACAGGCGATCCCTCAACTCCGCGAAATACACGTCCATCTCCGGGGCGTCGCTGCGCACGAGCGCTTTGCCGCCTGCCCCGCCTACTTTATTCGCGGTCGATCCACCCTGAACCCCCTTGACGATGCCCTCAACGTCAACGCGAGGCGCGCTCGCAGCCGCAGCCTTGGCGACCTTGGCCTCTTGCTCTAGCCGTTTTTTCTCAGCGGCTTTATCGCGGGCGATCTGCGTTTTAATTTTCGATTCGCTCCGGATCGCCTCCCAGCGCATCTGCTCGGCCATGGTCTTGGTTTTGGAGGTCGTCGGCTTCGGCTCGGTCGGCGATTTTACTGGCTCCTGTTTTGGGACTGGAGGTGCCACCGGAATCGGCGGCTTCGGCACGATTGGTGCGGGCACGGGCGGCGTCGGCAAGGGCGGCGTCGGTATTGGCTTTTCTGGAACGGGCATGGGCTTCGTCACCTCGGGCGACGCCGGCTCCGGCTTCACTGATTCGGGCTGCGGTGCAGGCGGCGGAGGAACCGTTAGCTTGATTCCACCCGGCGAACCCAGTGCCGGCGCTTCCGTCGCTGCAAAATTATCGCCTTCACCCGCGACCAATTCGAAGACTTTCGTGGCCGGTTTCGATTCGAAACTCTTCGAATACGCCGCCAACAGTAGCACCGCAACCACGAGGCTGTGGAGGACCACAGAAGTCACAAAGGCAGCGGGCATTCGGTCGCTCATGGTGCGGGGTGGTAGTGCAACGAAGACGCCCGAGGCGACGATTTCTTAGCCCGACACCTGCGTGTCGATCATGATGCGCGACAGGCCGTTTTTCTTCAGCTCATCCAGCACGACGACGAGATACTGCAAAACCGCCTTGGCATCGCCGCGGATGCGAAAAACGGGCGGTTTGGGGAGTTTCGCGAACGTCGCCAACTCGCGGGAGAGTTGCGCCACGGTCACCGACTTGCTGCCCAAACTCAGGCTGCCGTCGGACTTGATGGTGATCGTCTCAAATTTATCCGTCGGGTCCGCTTTCGTTTGCAGGCTCTTCGATTCCAACGGCAAGCTCACCGGCAACGATTGCTCCTGCTTCGAGACGGTCGCCACCACCATAAAAATAATCAGCAGCATGAACCCGAGGTCGATGAGGTTCGTGACATTTAGGTCCGCGATCGGCTGGGCGGAGCGTGGTCGGCGAAAATTTCTGGCCATGGTTTCGAGGTCGGAGGGGAGTCGACTTACTTCGATTCAAGTTCGAGCCGGTCCGCGAGCGAACTCGCGTAGTTTTCGATCTCGATGGTCATCGTGCGCGTATTGCCGAGGAGAAAATTGTAACCGAACACCGAAGGGATCGCCACCACCAGACCGGCGATCGTCGCCAGCATCGCTCCGGAGACGCCCGGCGCGAGTTGCTGGATTCCCGCGGTCTGCTGGGTCGCCACCGCACTGAAGGCTTCCATCACACCCCAGACCGTCCCGAGCAAACCGATGAACGGCGCACCTGATACGATCGAGGCCAAGAAGATCATGCTCGATTCGTAGCGCAGCGTCTGCCGGGCGATCGCGCGTTGAATGGCATTCTCCGCGTGCTCCAGTCGCGCGCGCGAATTCTCGATGCCCTGCTCCTTGGTAATCGCCGCAGCCCGCCAATAGCTCTCCACGGCATCGGCCAACAGGTCGGCATAGGGGATCACGCGTTGGTTGCGAAACGACTCCGGCAGATCGAGCAGCGTCTTTTGATCGCGGAGGTGTGCATCAAAGCGGTGGTTGAGCATGCGCAGGCGCTTCAACTCGAAGTGTTTTCCAAACATGATCGTCCAGGCGATCAAACTGAAGAGCGCCAGTCCGACGACGATGAGCTTGTCGACCAAGCCGCAGCGTTCGAAAATCTCAATGATGTTGGCGGAAGCAAGGACGTGCGGATGGGTAAACAACGCGAGCATAGGTGTGAGTGCGTGAACAGTTGGCGGGTTTGAACGACACGTTCAACGGAAATTCCCGCCGAGTTGCTCACCTTCGTTTCGTTCCGAAAAAACGTCCCGAAAAAACCCGCCGCGCACGAATCTGTTTGCCGCCGCCTGCTCACGATTTTCTGCTGTTCTCTCCATTCTCCAATTATGTTTCGTCCCCGCGCCCTCCAAGAACTCCAAGCCAATCGCGCCCGCCTCAGCGCCAAGTCCGCCGTCGTCGGTTTTGACGGCTTCGTCGATACCATCGTCACCCCCGTCGGTCTGCGCCGCGGTCAGGGCGAGGATTTTTCACCGATTTCAACCCTGACGGAATTTGGTCAGCGCATTGTCGCCGCGGCCGGCAAGAGCACTAATATCGAGCTCTTCCCCCGCATGGACAAACTCGGAGGCAATGGCCCGATTATGGCCAACGCCCTCTTGGCGACCGGTGCCCGTGTCACTTACATTGGCGCACTCGGCCAACCGCAGGTGCACCCCGTGTTCGCCGACCTCGCCGCAAAGGCGCGGACGTTTTCGATCTGCGACGCTGCCCACACAACTGCGGTGGAGTGCACCGACGGCAAGATCATGCTGGGTCAGATGAAATGTCTCGACGAGATCACCTATGCCCGCATCTGCGCGGTGATGGGCGAAAGTACGTTTCATGCGGAACTCGCCGCGGCGGACCTCGTCTCGTTGATCAACTGGACGATGGTTCCCAACATGACGGCCATTCTCGTCGAACTGGTCGAGCGTGTCCTCCCGAAGTTGCCCGCTCACGACTGCATTTTCTTTTTTGATCTTTGCGATCCCGAGAAACGTTCCGTCGAAGATCTCCGCGCCGCGCTCGCTGCCATGGCGAAGTTTGCGCAGTTCGGCCGCGTCACCCTTGGGCTCAACCTCAAGGAGGCCCAACAAGTTTACGTCGCGCTTGGTTTTGACGCCGTCGGCGAAGACGAGGCGAGCCTGCGCAAGATGGCCGCGGATATCCGCGCCAAGCTCGCGCTCACTACCGTGGTCGTGCATCCGCGCGAGTGCGCCGCCTGCGCGACCGCCGATGGCACCTGGTGCGTCCCCGGTCCCTACACCACGAAGCCTCTCATCACCACCGGTGCTGGCGACCACTTCAATGCGGGTTTCAGCACCGGCCAGTTGCTCGGCCTCTCCCCTGAGGCGTGCCTCGCAATCGGCGTCTGCACCAGCGGTCACTATGTCCGGACCGCCCAAAGTCCGTCGCTGGCCGATCTCGAAACGTTCCTCGCTAACTGGCGCTGAACCCATCACCCTCTCCCATGCCGCTGAAACATAAAACGTCCGGTAAACTCATCTCATTCGAGGGCTCAGAGGGCTCCGGGAAATCCACGCAAATTGCGCGCCTCGCCGCGCATTTTCAAAAGACCCAACGCGAGGTCCTCACCACTCGCGAGCCGGGCGGCACCGAGATCGGTGAACAGATTCGCAATATCATCGTCCATAATTCCAAGGGCGACGAGATGTGCGCCGAGACCGAGTTGCTGCTCTTCACGGCCGCCCGCGCCCAGCTCGTCCGTGAGGTCATCGCCCCCGCGATCATGCGTGGGGCCATCGTCCTCAGCGATCGCTTTCTCGATTCGTCGACCGTCTACCAAGGCATCGGCCGCAATCTCGCCGCCGATCCCGTGGCGCAGATCAATCGCTTCGCCGTCGGGAACGTCATGCCCGACCTCACCGTCGTCATCGACGTTCCGACTGAGGTGAGTCTCGCCCGCCTGAGGCAACGCGCCTCCGATCTTCCCGATCGGATGGAACGTGAAAATCTCGAGTTCTATACCAAAGTTCGCGAAGGCTACCTCGTCCTCGCCCGAGGAATGCCCGAACGTTTTCTCGTCGTTGACGGCACCAAAAGCGCCGACGCAATCGAGAAAAAAATTTGGACCGAGGTTCAAGCGCGGCTCAAATAGGGCCGATCTCTGATCCGCCCCAGAGGACCTTCGTCTCGTCGCCCGTTCTGATGTCCCCCGTGCCAATTCGACGCGCCTCATGACCGCTGCCACGCCTTGGCCCCCCAGCCTCGCCGGCACTCCGGCCGTCGTCGTGATTGAACAGGCCATCGCGCGCCAACGCCTGTCGCACAGCCTGCTGCTTCACGGTGATGATCCGGATGTCCTCGTCGCCATCGCCCTCGCGATCGCCGACCGCTTGTTAAACGCCAAGGGTGCCTCCGCCCACTTCCCGCCGGACCAGCACCCAGATTGTTTCGCGCTGCGTCCCGCCGGCAAGATGCGCCAGATATCCGCCGACGCGACCCGCGAGCTGATCGCCAAAGTCCAGGTCTCCGCCGCCGTCGCCCCGCGCAAAGTCGCCATCCTCCACGAGGTGGATCGCATGAACACCGCGGCGGCCAACGTCTTCCTCAAAACCCTCGAGGAACCGCCCGCGAACACCACGCTCCTCCTGCTCACGACGCGTCCTTACGCGCTGCTGCCCACCATCCGCAGTCGCGTCCTCCAGTTTCGTTTTCCATCGCTCGGCATTCCACTCGCCGCCGACGGATGGACTCCCTGGCTCGAAGATTACCGCGCTTGGCTCGGTCGCCTTTCCGCCGGGGTGTCCGATAAACGCGCCGTCGCCGACCACATCTTCACGGTCTACGGCCTCGTCGCCCGGTTCGGTGCCGTACTCGATTTTGCGACCGACGAAGTTTGGAAGCGGCAAAAAGAAAAGCTCCCGCCCGACCTCGCCGATGATGAGCAAGTCGCAATCGAGACGGGTATCGCCAACGGCCTGCGGGCACGCCTCTTTGCCGAAATTGAGCAAGCCACCCGCGCCTACGCCCTGCCCCGCCTCTGCGCCGGCGACGACGTCGCCCGCCGGGCCATCATCGGCGCCATCGAAAAAATTGAGCACAACGTCGGTTTGCTCCGCCTCAACCTCAACGAGTCCGCCGCGCTCGAGGACTTCCTCCTCGCCTCGCTGCGGCTGTGGACGAAGCGGTGACCCGCGAGTTCGTCGCGGGCACGCGCCGAGCGCGGGGTCCGGTTAGGCCAGCCCCAAATGCTTCAGCGCTTCCGGCGTCGGTCCGGCGAAGTTTACGGTCGGCACGTTGCCGACATAGCCGATGTCCTTCATCCCCTCGGGAGTAGAATAGAATCCGCCCGCGGTCAGGTCGCGGAATTTACGAAAGAAGCCCGCAGCTTTCTTGAATTCAGGCTTCGCCGTTCCGAACGCGCAAATGTCATCACAGATCGCGTTCTTTTGTTTGAGGACGAGATCGGCGAAATTGTTGCCAAAGCGTTTTTGCGACTCCTCATCAATCCACGCGAGGCCTTCGAGCACCGTACGTTTGTCGTCGGTGTGACCTGGATACGGCGCACTGATCCATTCGTCGATGAAGTCCGGCACGCCGACTTTCGAAGCTGCCGGCGACTTATCGTCGGCCGGGATGATCGTGTCGCAGAGCGCCGTCGCGGTCAGGCGTTGGGGGTCGGTAAAGGTCAGCGCCCACACATCGCCTGGTTTGTAGATTTTAACCAAGTCAGGATCAGTGCCGTAACCGACACCGACCTTCGGGGTACCCTCTGCGGCCATGGCCGCACGTTCCATGAGTGCAACGGCAGCGGTGGCGGTGAGCATCCACTTAATCGCCGAGCGACGATCCAAGCGGAGTGAGTCTGCAGGTTCCGGGGTATTCATATCAAAGGTTTCCTTTCCGCATTTCTTCGAGGAGGTAATCGCTGGAACGCCACGCGAGCGCCATAATCGTGAGCGTGGGATTTTTGTCCGCGTTGGAGCAAAACGCTCCGCCATCGTTCACGAAGAGATTCTTCACCTCCCAAGTCTGACACCACTGGTTCGTCACGGATTTCTTTGGGTCTGTGCCCATGATCGTCCCGCCGACTTCGTGGATGATCTTGCCGCCCGGTTCAATCGCGGCCGCGCCCGTGGCCTCCGGTTTCCCTGCCTTGCCCCCCATCGACTCAATGATTTCGCCGAACGTTTTTTGCATGTGCGCCGCCTGCCGGGTCTCATGCTCGGACCATTTCCAATGAAAACGCAGCACCGGGATGCCCCACTTGTCCTTCACCGTCGGATCAAGTTCGCAGAACGAGTCGTCGTTCGGAATCATCTCGCCCCGGCCGGCGAAGCTCATGAAGGACCCATAATAGCGGCGCGCGTCGGCCTTGAATTGCTGGCCGTAGCCGCCGCCATTGATACCCTCGAGGCCACTGGTCGAGCCCATCCCGGGCATGCGGCGGCCTGAGTCAAATTCGATGTGGTAACCGCGGGCAAAACCGAGCTTTCCGGCGTGCTGCTCTTTGTAGAGCCACCAGGGAACATAGACGTGGGAGCCACCCGCGCCGTCCTCATTGTGCACCGGCAGATTTTCCAGCGCGGGGATTTGCCCACCCAGCCGCGCACCGACGGTGTCCATGATATATTTGCCGACGAGGCCGCTCGAATTCGCGAGGCCATTGGGGAAACGCGGTGATTTTGAATTGAGCAGAATCCGCACGGACTCCGCAGAACTCGCGGCCAGGACTACCACGCGTGCCTTCACCGTGCGCTCCTCGCGGGTCTTCCGGTCGATGTAGCTAACGCCGGTGGCCTTGCCGTTTTCGTCGACGGTCACCGCGCGCACCATCGCGTCGGTGACGATGTCGAGATTGCCCGTGTCGAGGGCGGGCGGCAGATGAACCGTGGTCGACTGATAGTTCGCTTTGATCGAGCATCCTCGGCCGCACGCGGTCGCCCAAAAACACGCCGCCCGCTCGCGCATCGCCTTCGCGATCAGACGTTGAGCCTTGGCATTCTTCGGATGCAATTTAGCCGGTAAGTTTTCGGCATCCTGCTTCGCACTCAGCACGGCGCGGTGGATGGCCATCACCGGAATCCCGAGTTTCTTGGCGCGATGTTGGGCGAGCAATTCACCGGCGCGCATCTTCGGCGGAGGCAACAGACAACCGGCCGGCGAATTCGGCGTGTTTTCCAATCCTTCATTCGTGCCGTAGACACCGACCAGCATCTCGGTCTTGTCATAGTAAGGCGCGAGATCCTCGTAGGACATCGGCCAGTCGAAGCCGAGCCCGTCTCGCGTGTACGGCTTAAAATCATAAGGCCCGTTCCGCAGCGAGATCCGGCCCCAGTGATTTGTGCGGCCGCCAAGCATCCGCGCGCGCCACCACCAGAATTGTCGTGCCGGATCGCTCGACGCACTGGTGTAGGGCTCGCCGGGCACTTGCCAGCCGCCATCGACCGTCGAGTCGTAGAAACCAAAGGGTTTATCCGGCGTGCTCGCACCGCGCAACGGGGCCTGATTGTTGGTCTGAAACATCGGCGTTTCCTTTACCGGGTCGTAGTTTCTCCCCGCTTCGAGCATGAGGACCTTCGCGCCCTCCATCGTGAGCGTGTAGGCCGTCTGGCCACCGCCGGCACCGGAGCCGACCACGATCACATCGTAAACAGGCTGCGTCTTGCTGGAGCTAATGTGGGGCATAGTGAAAACGTGGAGGAAAACTTCGCCGAGAGGCAACCACTGTTCATGCTGGACGTACGAGCGCCACAAATTTCTCCCGCGCCTCCATGTGCGGATTGTGACCGCTCTCGCCAATAGTCTCGAGCCGCGCCGCCGGAAAATGCCGCCGAATCGTCACCTCGTCCTCCGCGCCGATATAATCTGACTTTCCACCCGCAACAAAGAGCGCTGGCCCTTCGAAACGGTCACCCTGGTCGCCCATCGTGAGCGAGTTTTTCTCCAATGTGCCCAACGCCGCCGTAATCGCCGGCAAATTGATCGACCACCTCCACTGACCATCTTCGGCCCGCTCCAGATTCGTCACCATAAATTTTCGCATCGCCCCACTCGTCACGCGGGCCTCCAGCCGCATTTCCGCCTCGGCCCGCGAGTGCACACCCGCGAGATCAAGTTCGTTCATCGCCACAAAATTCACCCGATGCGCTACCCAGAAATAGTCCTTGGGTGCGATATCCGCGACGATGAGCCGAGCCACCCGCTCCGGATGGCGGCAGGCGAGCAGCATCGCTATTTTCCCTCCCATGCTATGCCCGAGCAACGCCACCTTCGCGATCCCCTGCGCGTCCATCCATGCCACCACATCCGCCATCATTTCCGGATAGCCCATGCTTTCGGCATGCGGAGAGTCCCCGTGATTTCTCAAATCCGGCGCGAGCACGTGAAACGTGTCCGCGAGATCGCGCCCCGCCGACAGCCAGTTGCGCGACGAGCCGAGCATCCCGTGCAGCACCACCAGCGGCGGTCGTCCCGCTCCACCCAAATCTCGATGAAAAAGCTTCACGGGAAATACACGAACGACCCGCTCCGTCGGAGCAAGCCTCCCGGAAATATTTTCGTGTATTCCCCGCGTTTCGTGGTTCCACTCCCCGTCCCTTCCATGTCCGACGCCGTCAAACTCACCCCGATGATGCAGCAGTATTTCGAGGTCAAACGCGGCCTCCCGAAGGATACTTTGCTGCTCTTCCGCCTCGGAGATTTCTTCGAGATGTTTTTCGACGACGCCGTCATCGCTTCGCGCCTCCTCGGTCTCACGCTGACGAAACGCCAGGATCACCCGATGGCCGGTCTGCCGTCGCAGGCCCTCGACAACTACGTCACCAAGCTGCTCGCCGCCGGCAAAAAAGTCGCCATCTGCGACCAAGCCGAGCCCGCCAAAGCCGGCAAACTGGTCCGCCGCCAACTTACGCGCATTCTTTCCCCCGGCACCACGCTCGCCGCCAATCAGCTCGACGCTGCGCGCAACCATTACCTCTGTGCCCTCGCCCTCGATAAACACGGCTTGCACGCCGCGTGGCTTGATCTCTCCACCGGCGAATTCCGCGTCGCGACCGATACGCACATCGCCAACCTGCTCCCGGTGCTCACCGCCCTTGATCCCGCCGAACTGCTCGTGATCGAAAATGAACGCGAGCGCTGGCAGGCCGCCCCGCACGACCAGACCGAGGTCCACGCGCTCCACGCTTTTGCCTCCACCCGCCTCGTCACCGAACTCCCAGGCTACCACTTCGACACCGCCACCGGTGCGAAAACGGTCATGGACACGCTCGGTGTCATGAATCTCCAGGGCTTCGGCCTCGTCCATTCGCATCCGGCCCTCGGCCCCGCCGGCACCCTCGTCTACTACGCGACGGAAAATCTCTGCGCGAAACCGGAAAATCTCCGCGGCCTGCAGGAATACCGCAGCGCGCGCACCCTGCTCCTCGACCCTGCCACGCTGCGTAACTTGGAGATTTTCGCCTCCAGCCGCGGTGCCCGCGACGGCTCATTGCTCACCGCCATCAACCGTACCGGCACCGCTGCCGGCGCCCGTCTCCTGGAACGTTGGCTCGCCTCCCCCACCCTCGATCTCGCTGAGATCAATCGTCGCCAATCCCTCGTGGGCGAGCTGCTCGCGCAGCCTTCGCGTCTCGCCTTGCTCCGCGAGTTGCTCGCCAGCGTCCGCGATATTCCACGCATCCTCGGTCGTCTCCAAAATCGCCTGCGCAACCCGCGCGAACTCGGCGGCATCCGTGATACCCTCGCCCAGATCCCCGAGCTGCGTTCCTCCCTTTCCGCATTTGGGTCGGACTCTCAGCTCTCCACGCTCAGCTCTCAACTTCAGGAACTACCGGCTTTGCGGCAGCTCCTGGTTAGCTCGCTCGCCGACGAACTCCCCAACGATCTCGCTGATGGCAACTACCTCCGCGCCGGTTACGACCCCGAACTCGACCGTCTCCGCGCTCTCACCACGAACAATAAAACCTGGCTTTCCGATCTCGAACGCGGTGAACAAGAACGCACCGGAATCCGCAGCCTCAAGGTTAGGTTCACAAATAATTTCGGTTACTACATCGAGATAACCAAAGCCAATCTGCACTTGGTCCCCGCCGATTATGTTCGCCGACAGACGACGGTGGGCGGCGAGCGCTATGTGACCGAGTCCCTCAAGCAAAAGGAAAAGGAGATTTTTCACGCCGAGGAAAATGCCGCCACGCGCGAGCTCGAACTGTTCAATCAACTCGTCGCGTCCGTCCTCGACGACTCCATCGCCCTGGCCCACACCGCCGACGCCCTCGCCGAACTCGACGTCCTCGCCGGTTGGGCCTTGCTCGCGCGCGATTGGGACTACTGCCGTCCGACCATCGACGAAGGAGACATCCTGGAAATCACCGAGGGTCGCCACCCCGTCGTCGAGCAAATGCTCCGCTCACCCGACACCGCCGTCGCGCGAGGCGCCAGTGCCGCTTTCGTCCCGAACGATACCCTGCTCGCCTGCGACGATGCCCAAATCGTCCTCCTGACCGGCCCGAATATGGCCGGTAAATCCACCTACATCCGCCAGATCGCGCTCATCACTCTCCTCGCCCAAGTTGGCTGTTGGGTGCCCGCGAAATCTTGCCGCGTCGGTCTCGTCGACCGCATTTTTTCCCGCGTCGGCGCCAGCGACGACCTCGCCCGCGGTAACTCCACCTTCATGGTCGAGATGAACGAGACCGCCAACATCCTCAACAACGCGACCGACCGTTCCCTCATTATCCTCGACGAAATCGGCCGCGGCACGTCGACCTATGACGGGCTCTCGATCGCCTGGGCCGTCGTCGAGTACCTCCACCGCGGCGACTCACGCGGGGCCCGCACGCTCTTTGCGACGCACTATCAAGAGCTCACGCAACTCGCGAAACACCTCCCGCGATTGCGTAACTTCTCCGTCGCGGTGAAAGAGTGGAACGACGACATCGTCTTCGTCCGCCGCGTCGTCCCCGGCGCCGCCGACCGCAGCTACGGCATTCAAGTCGCGCGTCTCGCTGGCCTCCCGCTGAGTGTCATCAACCGCGCGAAAACCATTCTGGCCAAACTCGAGAGCGACGACACCGCTGTGACTCTTCCGACCGCTGCGGCGCCGCAGGCGAAGCCGAAGAAGAAAATCACGGTGGTCGCAAGCGACGACTCGCAGCTTAGTTTGCTGTGAGTGGTGAAGGCCGCTGGGCAGCGCGCATCTGGCGATGCGATAGTGGACACCCGCCCAATCGGCCAAATCGCGACTTTCCCGCTCAGTAAAAATTCCTCGGGATTGGTCATTAGTAGCTAACGTCTTCGTCCGCCCCGGACGCGTCGTCCCCGCCGCCGCGACCGCCGCTCCAGATCACGAGGCCTCAATCGTCAAACCACGTTCCTACGCGCGCTTCACTTCCGGCGAATCTCCCACAGTTGCCTCGCCTGCGCGATGGTCTTGCGCAGCACTTCGGGCGTCAGCGCCTGTTTCGGATCATCGCCAATCCCCTTCGTCGGCTCGACGTGGGCTTCGATACAAAGTCCGTCCGCGCCATACGCGACCGCCGCCAACGCCGCCGCCGGCACGTAGGTCGCTTTGCCCACAGAGTGCGACGGATCGACCACCACCGGAGCCCACGTTTTTTCCTTCAAGAGCGGCGTGATGCTCTCGTCCGGGTGGTTCCGATACCCATCGAGCGTCGGCGTGGTGCCACGCGGACAGAGAATCACGTTGGGATTGCCGAACGCCGCGATGTATTCCGCGGCCGAGATGAACTCGCTCAACGGTCCCATGTGAATGCTCCGCTTGAGAAGCACGACGGTGTCGCGCTCGGCGATGGCTTTGCCCACGGCGCGGAGCAGCGAGTAGTTGAGCGCGTTGCGCGCACCGATCTGCAACGTGTGCACGCCTGCAGCGAGCGCGAGGGTGATGTGCGCCTCCTCCATGACCTCGGTATCGACGGGCAATCCCGTGCGGCGCGAAGCCTCCATGAGGATGTCGAGTGACTTCACGTCGCCTTGAAATGAATACGGATTCGTCCGCGGTTTCCACACGCCGCCCCGCAGCGCATTCGCCCCCGACTCCTTCACCGCCGCCGCCGTCTCATAGAAATAATTCGGATTCTTCGGATCAATCGTGCACGCCCCAGCAATGACGAAGAGCTCCTCGCCCAAGGTCACTCCGCCGATCGTGATGCGGTGACTCGCCAGATCCGACCGCTTGTCCATGAGTTTGAAGGGCGACTGGATGCGGTCGATGCGGTCGACGTAGTCCAGACCTTCCAGCCGGTTAATCATCAGCTCTTCGCGCTCATCACCGACGATCGCGTAGATTGTCCGCACCGCGCCGACGATCTGCTGTATCTTGCAACCAAACTCCGTCACGATTCCGGTAACTTCGGTGAGCTGTTCAGGCGTGAGACGAGTGGCTTTGGGCAAAATCATGGCGGACGTGAAATGCGCAATTCCGCGCATTCTCTGCCCTCTGTCAAAGGAACTTCTCGAACTCGCGCGGGATCGGTGCCCGCGCCGCAAATTGCCACGTCCGCTCCCGCCACTCGTAGTCGAAATTCGTTTCCAGCGAATGCAAAAACATCCGCTTCGTCCCCGCCAACTTCGCGAAGGTGCGGTTGCGTCCAAAATCTCCATACGTCTGGTCGCCGATGATCGGTAGATGCCGTTTGGCCGCCTGGACCCGCAACTGGTGGCTGCGCCCCGTCCTCGGCTCCAACTTCAACAAGGAAACGCGCGGCTCTTTTTGCCCGATGCGGACCACGCTCATCCGGCTTTCCGACGGGACGTTGCCCGCATTCGCCGCCGCTCGGATTTTCCCTCCGCGCTTATCCACCACCAGCAAGTCGCGCCAGATTTCCAGCGGCTGTCGGGGACCGCCAAATACGAGCGCGCAGTAGATTTTCCTGATTTGTTTCTTCCTGAACTGGGCCCTGATCTCGGCCGCGAGCTCGCCGTTGGCCGCCGCGAGGATCACGCCCGAGGTCGCCGAATCCAAGCGATTCAACAGCCACAACTGTCGCTTCGCTCCGTCCACGTCGGTCCACGCATAGACCTCGTCGGCGATCGTATAAGGCACCGTCAACAGCGAGCGCGGCTCTTCGCCGGGTTCATTCGGATGCGACAGCACTCCGGCGGGTTTTGCCAGCGCCGCGACCCCGTTCGCATCGTGCATGAGCAGCGTCACCTCGCGACCCAGCGGCAGGTTTGTCCAAAACTTTTCCGATGGTCCACTCATTGGTAGTAAAAGGTAAACGTCATCTCCTGCTCCTCTCCGAGCACCGCCTTCATATCGTCCGTCCATTCGCCGTAGGGCGCGCGATCGGTGATGGCGCTCATGCACGCACGTTCGGCCGCGTCTTTCGCCGTGCTGTCCACGTTCACGATCCGGGCGATCAGTCCTTTGGAATCCATCACGAATTTGACGGTCACCGAGCTCCCGGTCGTCGGGTTAACTTTGCTCTCCCGGAGCAGATGCTCCCACTGAAGTTGCACCGACTCGATCATGCGCTGGAGGTAGGCACCGTAGTTGCTCCAACGTGCATCGACTGCCGTTGGTCCGATATTTTGCGTGCCAAACTTATTCTCCGCGAAGATCGCCGGCCTGACCTGTTGTTGTTTCACCACGGTGGGACGCGGACGAGGACGTTGCGGGTCGATCGCTGGCTGCGTCGCCAGGGCGTCGTTCACCATCGGTACGTTTTTTACTCCCTCGATGCGATTGGGGATCGCCCGAGTATTCTCGGCGATCTTCGAAATGTTACTGGCGAACCCGTCTTTGCTCTCCCCGTCTTTTTTCTCCAAGCCAGTCAATGGATTCTGCTCCAGCTTCGGCGCTTGGACGGTCTTCTCCGAGGGCGGCGTCACGTCCGCTGGCGGCACTGCTTCCAGCAGTTCAATCGGTTTCGACAACTGCCCGCTCACAATCTGCGTAGATTGAAAATCCTTTTTCCCTGCGAGCGCCGGCATGTCATTCTTGCCATCGGGCGTCGGCTTTTCCTGCGCAACTTGCTGGTTTTGGGCTGCAAAATTAGTCGTCCTATCCGGGATGTTTTCCGGCGCGTCCGGATTCGTCTCCACAAACTTGTTCGGCGGCGGTGGTTTCACCGTCGGCTTGATAAATGTGTCCGGCGCCAACTCGATGCTGAAGGGCTGCGGCGACGCCTGCGGCCGATGCGCGGAAGCCGTCAGCGGATCGATCCGAAACAAATATGGCGAAACCAGCCACAGCAGCAGGTAGAAAAGAATCACCCCGGTCACCCCGACCAGCGTCGACCGCGACTCCGGGTCCGCCCACGTGCGCACGGCAAAACCTCGCAGCGCGGCGGACAGAGAGGGTGTGGTGATGGACTGACTCATTCAGGTGGGTGACGTGCGTAGACCGGCAAGGTCATGGCAGGAGACCACACCGCGTCAAAATTTGTTTCGTGGTTTCCACCGGTAGCCCGATAATATTTGTCAACGACCCCCGATACTCCGCACCCAGTAGCTCACTGTGTTCCTGGATCGCGTAGCCGCCGGCCTTGTCGAGGGTGTGCACACGCGCGAGGTAGTCTTCGATCACGGTCTCATCGAAAGCCTTGAAGGTCACGTCGCTCGCCACCCCTTCATCAATCCGCAGTCCGTCGCTCGCTCGGCGCAACGCCAACCCCGTAAACACCGTGTGGGTCCTTCCACTCAGCCGTCGCAACATCGCTCGCGCCTCCGCCCCATCGCATGGTTTATTCAGTGCCACTCCCTCGATAAACACCGTCGTGTCCGCCCCCAACACCACCGCATTCGGATGACGCGCCGACACCCACTCCGCCTTCAATGCCGCGTTATGCGCCACCATCACTCGCGGGTCGGTCGAGGCTTCTTCATGCTCGGTCACGTCCGCCACTACAATTTCGAAGGGCACGCCGAGTTGCCCCAGCAGTTCCCGCCGACGCGGCGAGGCCGAGGCCAAAATCAATCGAGCGTCCCCCTTCGCACCGGTCATTGGGCTTTTTCCGCGAGCACGGCGCGTACGTCGCCCTTCGCGCGGGCCAACTCCACGCGACTCAAGTTGTATTGGTAAACGGCTTCGAGGAGATTGTCCGCCGCGACAGCCAACTGCGTCTGCGCTTCGATGATTTCACGGTTGTCGGCGACGCCCTCATTGTAACGCGAGCGCGCGAGCCGGAGTTGCTCCTCGGCGAGGCGCGCATTTTTTTCCGCAACGGTGATCTGCGCGAAACGCGAGGACGCGTCCTGCCGTGCCAATCGCAGCTCGGAGGAGATCTGCAGCTCGAGGGAATTGAGACGCGCCTGTTGCACCCGCTGGCGGGAGAGCGCAGCGCCGCGATTCGCGCCGGCGCGCCAGCCGTCAAAGATCGGCACCGTCACCGTCGCGCCAAACGTCCAGACTTTGCGGTGTCCGTCGTCGTCGATGTTCGCGGCCGCGTGTCCGAAGTCACCCGCCAGCCCCAGCGTCGGCAGCCGTTCAAACATCGTCGTGCGCACCTCGAGGCGCGACTGCTCCAGCGCTTTCTGCGTCCGCAGCCAGTCGGCGCGTTGCTCGAAGGTCGTGCGGCCTTCGCCCAGCATTCCGAGACTGGCATCCACGCGCGCCAGCGGAAAATCTACCAACACCAATGGTGCCCCCGGATCCAGGTTGAGGAGCCGCTTGAAGCCCAAATCGCTCTGCATCACGGAGGTCACCTGTTGCAACCGCGCCTGCTCCGCCTGCGCCAGCTGCGCCTCGGCCCGCGTGACATCGATCTGCGTCGCGACACCCGCATTGAGCTGGTTGCGCGCCAGCTCGTACAGCGAACGTGCACGGGTAATGTTGGCATCGAGCACATCGAGCCGACGCAAGTTCCGCAGATGCCCGAAATACGCCTGCGCCACCCCCGACAGCGCCGTCTGCACGGTGGCGAGCACGTCGATCTTCGCGACTTCAGCTCCGACGCGCACTGCCTGGCCGGCGGAAAGCAACTGGGGATTTAACACCGCATACGTGCCGCCGATGCGCCCGTCATAGCGATTCGAGGGCCGGGTCTCACTAAGTGCGCCCGTTGTGCTCAGAATCGTCAGGTTGCGCGAACGGCGCTGCGTCCCCGTGACGTTGACCACGGGCAACGTGCCCGCGCGCGCCTGGTTGGCCTGCTCAAACGCCTGGGCGGCCACCTCGCGACTGATCAGCACGCTGCTGTTCACGCCTTCGGCAGAGGCCAAGGCCTGCTCCAGTGTCAGCGTCGTCCGTTCAGCCGCGCCCATCGCGTTCAGGCCAACCAAAAATAAGAGGAACGGAAGAATGCGTCGATTGGGCATGATGCGAATTAAAGAATGGAGGGGTAGCAAATCGCCCGCTTGACGTGCAGCGCAAGCCCGACGTTGCGAGTTGACGTTGCGAGTTGTCAGTCGGCGAAAAGCCTCCCACGTTCCCCGCTCCTCTCATTTTCATGCGCCTCGGTCTCGCTCAGCTCAATCCCACCGTCGGCGATCTCGCCGGCAATCGCCGGAAAATTCTCGATGCCTACACCGCGCTCGTCGCGCAGGGCGCCGAGCTCGTCGTCTTCCCCGAACTCGCGGTTTGCGGTTACCCGCCCCGCGACCTATTATTTAAGCGCCGCTTCGTCCCCGATGTCGCCGAAACCCTCGCCCAGATCGCCGCTGCGACCGGTGCCGTTCCCGCCATCGTCGGCACCGTCGAACTCAACCCCACCGGCCGGGGGCGGCCGTTTTACAACTCCGCCGCGTTCTGCTACCGCGGAGCCGTCGTTGCCATCGGCCGAAAATGTCTCCTGCCCACCTACGATGTCTTCGACGAAGACCGCTATTTCGAGCCCGCCACTTCCCCCACCGTCGTCGATCACGCCGGCGTCCGCATCGGCCTCACCATCTGCGAGGATATCTGGACCCACCCCATGATCAGCACGCGCCGCCTCTATTCCGGCCGGATGCCCATCGAACAACTCGCCGATCAAAAATGCGACCTCATGGTCAACCTCTCCGCCAGTCCTTGGCACAACGCCAAAGATGGCGTCCGGCAAAATCTCGTCGTCTCCAAAGCCGCCCGCGCCCTCGGCTGTGCAGTCGCTTACATCAACGCCATCGGCGGTAACGACGAACTCATCTTCGACGGCCGCAGCCACGTCGTCGACGCCCAGGGCCACGTCACCGCCGGCCTCGCCGCTTTCGCCGAAGAACTCCGCGTCGTCGAAGTCTCCCTCGCCCGCACCTCCGTCAGTTCCGCCGCCGTCTCCGCCGCCCCCGCCGCCTCCGTCTCTCAACGCTCAACGCTCAACCCTCAACTCGCTGCCAGCTTCGCTCCCGCGGAACTCAGCGACATCTATCACGCCCTCGTCCTCGGCCTGCGCGATTACGCGCAAAAAAGCGGGTTCAAGCGCGCCCTCATCGCGCTTTCCGGCGGCATCGACTCCGCCATCGTCGCCGTGCTCGCCGCCGACGCCTTCGGCCCCGAAAACGTCATCGGCGTCTCCCTGCCCTCCTCGATCTCCTCACAACACTCGCGCGACGACGCTCGCATCCTCGCGGAAAACCTCGGCATCCGTTTCGAGACAATCGCCATCGCCGATGCCGTGGTTGCCGCCGAGACCGCCCTTGGCCCCATCTTCGCCGGCCGTGCCCCCGACGTGACCGAAGAGAATATCCAAGCCCGCGTCCGCGGTGTCCTGATGATGGCGCTCTCAAACAAGTTCGGCTCTCTCCTCCTCACGACGGGTAACAAAAGTGAAATGGCCGTCGGCTACTGCACGCTCTACGGCGACATGTGCGGCGGCCTCGCCGTGATCAGCGACGTCTTCAAAACCCAAATCTTCGCCCTGGCCCGCTGGATAAATTCCCCCGCCGCACCGGGAGACGGTCGCGAGATTATCCCGCTCAACACCATCGAAAAGCCCCCGAGCGCCGAACTCCGCCCCGGCCAAGTGGATCAAGACAGCCTCCCGCCCTACGACATCCTCGACGCGATCCTTAAAGGCTACGTGGAAGAAGGCCTCTCCCGTCGCGACCTGATCGCACAAGGCTTCGCCGAGTCCGTGGTCAACGACGTGGTCCGCAAAGTGGACCTCAACGAATACAAACGAAAGCAAGCCGCCCCCGGCCTCAAAATAACCCCCCTCGCCTTCGGCGTCGGCCGGCGGATTCCAATCGTGCAAAAATACGTGAGCTGAA
>CAMATV010000018.1 GCA_945861235.1 Opitutus sp. GAS368 | reverse complement strand
TGCCGACCGCTTGGACTTTGCTCCAAAAACACCCCCACTGCCTCGTCTCCGCGCCTTCACGTGGACGCCATTTTATGTCGCCATTTCGACGCGAGGCGGCGACCAGCCCCGAGAAATAATCTCCACCACTTCCCGCGAAACTGCGGACGACGCCGCAGCAATCGGCGATCGATCAACGGACCTCCGTAGCGATCAATCGCCCGCACCGGCCACTCTGGCCCTCCCGCGCACTCGCCGTAACCGCAACCTTATGCTTTCAGATTCGCACAGAAACGAGCCAGCCGAGCGACCCCTTTCTGGATAATCTCATCGCTAGTCGCATAACTCAGGCGCAGATAGCCTTCGGCACCAAACGCGCTGCCGGGCACGGCGGCGACTTTCTCGGTATCGAGCAGCCGATTACAGAAATCGAGGTCCGTAAGACCGAACCTGGAAATATTGGGGAAGAGGTAAAACGCACCCTCGGCCAACAGACACGAGACCCCAGGTATTTTATTGAGCTCCTCATGGAGGAGTCTGCGGCGGCGATCAAAAGCGCCGAGCATCGCGGACAAAGCAGCCTGCGTTTTCTCTTTTTCTTTAAGGGCGGCGAGCGCACCAAATTGCGCAAACGTCGTGACATTGGAGGACATTTGGCTCTGCAACTCGGACATGGCCTTGGCAATCGGGGCGGGTGCAAGCGTCGTGCCAATCCGCCAACCGGTCATCGCGTAGGTTTTTGAAAAACCGGCGACGGTGATCGTGCGCGCCTCAACGTCCTTGCTGAACGTCGCAATGCACGTCGGCCTCGCTCCGTCATAGACGAGGTGCTCATACATTTCGTCCGAAAGAATGTAGAGGTTGTGTTTCATCGCGACGGCCACGATCGCCTCAAGTTCTTGGCGTGAGTAGACGGCGCCGGTCGGATTCGACGGGGAATTGAGGATGAGGAGCTTGGTGCGCGGAGTGATGGCAGCCTCGACCATCGCGGGCGTGAGGCGGAAACCGGTCTTGTCATCGGCGAGCACAAACTTCGGCGTGGCCCCGGCGAGCTTCACCATCTCGGGATAGCTGACCCAGAATGGCGCGGGAATAATCACCTCATCGCCCGGCGAACAGGTCGCGAGCACCCCGAGATAGCAGCTGTATTTGCCGCCTGGTGACACAATCACCTGCGAGGGCGCGGCCTTCAGTCCGTATTCTGCCAAATAACGGTCGGCGATCGCCTGGCGAAGTGGCTCAATCCCGGGGGTCGGCGCGTATTTCGTTTTGCCTCCCTTGAGCGCGGCAATGCAGGCCTCCTTGATGTGTTCGGGCGTGTCGAAGTCGGGCTCGCCAGCGGCGAAACTGCAGACGTCTTCACCGGCGGCTTGCAGTGCTTTCGCCTTCGCATCGACGGCCAGCGTCGGCGATGGCGATACGTTACGGGCCCAAGTGGAGAGTTGCGCGGGAGGATTGCTCATAGACAAACGTCAAAACGAAAGAGTTGCGTTCAGGGAAAAGCAAGCCCCGGTGACGCTCGCCCCTGTTCGAACACAAAAAAGCGGCAGTCAAATGACTGCCGCCAAATGGAACCGGCGCACGAGCGCCGGCTAATTCTATTATTTGGCCGACTTCGCCGCCTTGGCTGACTTCAACGGCAGGCTCTCGAGCGCGTAGCGCAGCAACTCGCCCACACTTGCATCCTTTTGACGCGAGAAGCGCTTGAGCGCCGCGCGTTGCGCGGACGTCACCCGGACGGAAATTTGTTTGTGCGGATCGCGAACGGGAGCACAACGCTCGAAATCGAACGTGTCGAGGGCCAGTCGCACAACTTGACTCGCAGTTGTGAACGCATGACCACGGCGGCAGGTCTCAATCCTCGAGATGAGCGAAACCGGCAGGTCAAAGGTAAGCGGGGCGGAGGATTTGGGTGTTTTTTTTGACATGATGTGACGGCGTTGTTGAAGCCGGAATCCAACTAGCAATTACTGTCCGGCCGCGGTCCGCAACCCGAAAGTTTATTCGGCAAGATGAATCCTCACACCGCGACTTACCGTGGGACGACCACGGACCGGCCGGTCACTCGACGCCGACGCAGCCGAGGACGAGTTGGTAAGCCTCCGCCGGAGTTGTCACGAGACGCCACGACTTCGCGAGAATATCGGCCTCGATCTCGCGAGTGTGACGGATGAGCACGGTGTCCACCTGGCAGGCAAAACCCCCTAAAACGTCCACGTCGGCATCACCCACGAAGAGCGCGTTCGGCGCCATGACGCCGACTCGTCGGAGGATCTCGCGCAGGCCCTCTGCATCCGGCTTATGGGTCGGCAAATCGTCGCCGCAGACGACTGTATCAAAATACCCGGTCAGACCGTGGTGCGCGAGGAGCCAGTCCGTCGTTTCCCGATCGCGTCCGGTCCAGACGGCGAGGGCGACGTCCCGGTTGCGGAGTGTTTCGAGCACCCCGTGCACCCCGGCAAACGGGAGAATCATGTGATGGTTTTCGTGGTGAAACCGTTCCATCCGCACCAAGGCCGCGGGCGTATCCCGCGGATCATTGAGCAAACCCGGCATGAATCGCTCCGGCGGGCCGCCCAGTCGGGCGAAGATTTCCATGGTCGGACGGAGCGGCCCAAAGGGCTCGATCGCGTAGGTAATCGCCTGGAGCACGAGCGGAAGGCTGTCTACTAGCGTACCGTCGAGGTCGAATACGACGGCATCGGTCGGAGCGGTGCGGCTCATGGGGAAATTTTCAGAATGCGCTCGGCGGCCGGTCGACTGATGTCGTCCATCAGGCTCGCCGGTGCGAACGTCACGGACGGTAATGCGAGATTGAGCGCGGCCGCCGTCACCACGAGACGGGTCTTATCCCGGGTGATTTCGTCACGCACTTCAAACGATTTGGGAATCCACTGCTCACCGACCTTCTTCAAATCGAGCAATGACAGCGTTTTCGTCACTCGTCCGTCCTGGCCGATGGTCTCGATCTGGGTGGGAGCGTTATACTGGGTATCGAGGTAGGCTCGCACGGCGCCGACCTCGGGATTTTTCGCCGCAAATGTCGCCGGCGGCCGAAAAATGAATACGTGCGCGGGCCGACCGCGCATGCGGGCAATTTTCTCCAACGTGACGCCGGGCCAATAGAGGAAGGGCATCTGCAAATCGAACGCGGTGAGATTCACCCCCGGCACCACGGGCTCAAACAGTTTGGCGACGTCCAATTCCGCGACCCGTTGATCGACGAGCCGCCACACTACGGCCCGACCGCCATTTTGAACGAGCAGCCGCTGTTCGAGTGCGTCGCTGCCCTTCAGCGCAACGCGGGTGATACTCCCTTCGGTGTTCCGGCTGCCCCACATCTTGCCTTGGAAGGATTTTTCCTCGCCGCGACGAGGCAAGGACCGCAACTCGAAATCAAGAAAGTAGTCTCCGGCAATGCCGGTCTGGCGAAACTGCACTAAGATGCGCCCGATCTCCGCCGCGTCGGGCAACCCAACCTGCGCCAACTCGGGTGGGGCATTGCTCGGCCTCGCAGCGAAAACCGACGCTGACAGGGACCCTAAAATGAAAAACGCCCGCCAAGTGATGGCGGGCGAAAATCTGTCATGCTTCGCCATGCGCGCCTCAGGGCTGCTTGGGCGCTTCAGGAGCGGGGACGTTGGCGGCTGCCGGTACTGCGGTGGTCGGAACCGTCAGAGGAACCGTCGTGGCGACAGGCACCGGCGCGGCGGCAGGGGCGGCAATCCTCGGCAACATATTGCCATCGGATGCAGCGGCATGTTTATTCTCGTAGATGCGCCCAAGATAGAGCGCAAACGCCAAGACGAAAAACAGCACGGCGGCGTAGATTGTCGATTTGCTCAACACGTTACCCGTTTCGGCACCGAAGGCCGCTTCGGCGGCACCGCCGCCGAGAGCCGCGCCCATGCCGCCGTCTTTGGACTTCTGCGCCAAGACGACGAGCACGATAAATAGCGAAACGAGGATGAGGACGAAGGTAAGAATTCCGAGGACGATGCTCATGTGAAAGGTTGAAATGAGCAGACGCGGGCGCGGGTTGTCAATGGCACTCTCAGGACGTTTTTGTCCACGGGCTCAGGCCTCCACGCCAAGCTTCTCAAGGAGTCGCTGCAAGTCTTCGTTCCCCCGATATTCGATAACGATGCGTCCCTTTTTCGGCGAATGCAGCAGCGCCACCCGCGCACCAAGGTGCGACGTCAGCTTCTTTTCGATGCCAGCAACGGTCGCAGCATCCTTCGGCGTCAAGCCGCGCTTCGCAGGTTTCGTGGACGGACTTCCGTCAGAAGCTTTGGCTGATTGCGCGAGTTTTTCCGTGCTGCGGACGCTCAAGCCTTCCTCAATGACACGACGGGCGATGAGGGCGCGGCGCGCGGAATCCTCGACGCCCAGCAACACCTTCGCATGCCCGACACTGAGCAGGTTCTTGGCGACAAAGCCCTGCAATTCCCCTTCGAGGGAAAGCAGCCGGAGCGAATTCGCCACGCTGGCGCGCCCCTTGCCCACGCGCTCGGCGGCGGTTTCCTGCGTGAGGTCAAAATCGCGAATCAGGCTGGCGTAGCCGTGCGCCTCTTCAATCGCGTTGAGGCCTTCCCGCTGTAAATTTTCGATCAGGCCGAGAGCCGCGGACGAGGCGTTGCTCGCCTGCACGATTCGCGCGGGGATGGTTTTGATCTTGAGCTGCTGGAAGGCGCGCCAACGACGCTCGCCGGCGATCAATTGAAACTTTTCGCCGTGCTTGCGAACCACGATCGGCTGCAGCAGTCCCTCGGAGCGAATGCTCTCGGCCAGTTCACCAAGCTGTTCCGCAGGAATGTCACGGCGAGCCTGATACGGGCTCGGTTCGATCAGGTGCACGGCGATCTCCAGATAGCCCGGTGCCACCGTCGCGGGGGCGGACGGCGGGGTCGCGGGTGACGGCGGAGCGATGAGGGCGGTGGGCTTGCCGGCGGCGATGAGGCCGCCCAAGCCGCGACCGAGGCGGGATTTGGGTGCTGCGGACATGAATTATTTGGCGGTGGGGATGATTAACGTCTGGCCGACCTTGATGAGCGAGGGATCGGAAATCTTGTTGGCGCTGACAATATCTTGCTGCTTTGCGCCAGTCTTCTTGGCGATGAGGGCGAGGGTGTCACCCTTTTGCACGAGGTAACTGCCACCGTCTTTCACCGACGCATCAGCAGGCGTGGCCGGCACCGGGATCGATCGCCCCCCCTGAGATTTCGCCAAAGATTCGAGTGCCGCATTGGTCTGTTTGCCGAGTTTCTCGAGCTGGGTACGCACAATCAGGAGGGTCTCGTCCTGCGAAGTGGTCACCGCGGATTTAACCATGCGAGTGAGGTCGGCGACGGCCTCGTTCAATTGCGCCAGCGTCGCAGAGGCGCGAACGCCCTCTTTGGATTTGCGGCGGAGAGCCGAATTTTCCAACTCGAGTTGCTCTACCCGCAACGAGAGGTCGCCGACCCGTTGCACCAAGAGCCGCACATCTTCGCGCAAATTGGCCACCTCCACTTGGGCAGCCGCGTTTTGCGCACAAGCGGTCACGGCGAACGCAGCGCCGAAAAGCAAACGGGACAACATGACAGCGCAGCTTGGAGAAACGTTTTCCAAAAACAAGTGAAGAGAGCTGTCCCCGAAAGCCGACCGAACCGATGCTGCCGGATTGACCACCGCGGTGGTCGCGATTGTCCTAACGCCATTATGAAGCCTTGGCGGTTAGCGTGGAATGGTCTGCTTGCGCTGGTGGCGGTGAACAGCCTCGCGCTTTCGCTCCGCGCCGAAGTCCCGCGCGCGTTGGCCGCGGCACTGCAAAACCTGCGCGAGCAGCGCAGTTACTCGTGGGAAATCATTAACGCCGACCCCGGCCCCGTCGCGCAGAGCACCGAGACCCGCCGCGGGCGCGTGACGATGGTCCAACAAAATCTAGCGCCCCACGTCATCGCCAGTCTCGCCAGCAATGGCGACATGCTCCTCAAGCGCGATTGGCCTGACGGCGGGCAACTCGACACGTTAGTGACCGCCGACGGCCAAATCGTTACGGGCACGCCCGAGGGATGGCTGACCAATCAAGAGGTATTGACGGCCATGGCTGACGAGCGGGTGAACACCAACACGCCTTCCACGCGTTACCAATGGCTGCGCCGCGCCGATCGACCGGACACCCGGCGCCCCGCTGAAGAACTCGCGGCCGCGGTGAGAGCCGCCGGCGAATTTGAGGTCTCCGGCGATACCTACGTCGCCCGTATTCGCATTGGCGATAACGCGCGCGAGAGCAGTGGCCTGTCCGCGCTCGCCGTCACGCTTACCGTAACGGTCCGCGCGGGTGTCGTGCGCGACTATCAACTGACCGTCCAAGGTTCGCGGTCGCTGGCCCGCGCCGGGGTGGAAGTGCCGTTGAGCGACGACCGCTTTGTGATCTTCACTTATCTGCCGGTGCGAAAACTCGATGTGCCCGACGAGGCTTGGGCCAAGGTCAGGCCGACGAAATCCGCGCCGGCGCGATAGCCGCGAAGCGCGTCACTTCACGAGCTCGCGCATGGGCCGCGACCCCAACGTCGTTCCCGCTGGAATGGAGCAACCGCGCAAAAATTCCGTCGCCGGGAGCATCCGCCCGCCGGCGCGCTGCAATCGACGCACGCGCAAAACCCCATGACCGGTCGCAATCAGCAGGCCCTCCGCATCGCTACCGATAACTTCACCTGCGGTCCGTGTGCCTCCGGTCGAATCCGCCACGTCGGCGAGACCAAATTTCACCGCTTGGCCGTCGATTTCAACCGTGGACGCCGGCCAGGGAAACAGCCCGTTGATGCGGGCAGCGACCGCACTCGCTGGGGCGGTGAAGTCGAGCGCTCCGTCCTCTTTTTCCAGCTTGCGACAGTGCGTCACCGCACCGTCGTCCTGAGTCGCGAACTCCAGCGTGCCTGCGGCCAAACGGGGCAGCGAGCGCGCCACCAGCGGCACGCACGCGATGGCGAGTTTCGCTTCAACGTCCAGCGCCGTATCCAGCGGTGCGATGCTCACCCGCTCGACGTCGGCCACGGGCCCCGCGTCGAGTTTGCGCACGATCCGCATGAGACTGACGCCCGTTTCGCGTTCGCCGCTCGCGATCGCCGACTGGATGGGAGAGGCCCCGCGATATTTCGGCAGTAGCGAGGTATGCAAATTCAACGTACCCAGCCGCGGAGTGCTGATGAACTCATCGCGCAGGATGTGGCCATACGCCATCACGAGGGCGACATCGGCGCCCAAAGCGGCCAGTTGCGCGCGCACCTCGTCGGTGAGCTTCTCCGGCTGGAAAACCGGCAACCCGCGCGCCAGCGCCCACGTCTTGATTTCGTTCGAAGTGATTTTTTGACCCCGCCCCACGGGACGGTCAGGCTGCGTGAAAACAGCGATGAGGGTGGCGACGCCACTCCCTTCGCCCGCCAGCCATTCGAGCAGTGGCCGCGCGATGGGATCAGACCCCAGAAATACCAGTTTCAACCGGCTCACGTGAGCTTTCGCAGCCACGCGTTCACGGCCGGCGCGAGCGACGACGCAAACGCCGCGTCGGTATCCGGCTTCGCCAGACCGTCGAAGACTCCCCAGTGTTCAACGTGCGTCGCGCTCTGGCCGGGCGCGAGTTTCACCAGCGGACTCAGCGTCTCGAACTCGATCATCTCCCCATTGGTGAAGGTCTCGAACGCGCACCCGAAATCAGGATACACGGCTCCCGCGATCACCGGCGCGGATTTGACGAACGTCGTTCCTTCCAACCAGTAGGCCGACCAGCCGGGATAGTTAGTGATGCCCAATTTCTGCGCGACTTTCGCCTTGGGCACATCGATGCCGACGAAGTCACGGTGCAAATCCCAGAGCGGCAAAGCGAGGTCCGTGTAACTCCACGGCACGAAGGAATACGTCGGCAGCAAATCTCCCGCAGCGTGATTCCCTTTCGGCAGCAAGGGGAGCACCCCGTAGCCACCGGCACGAAACATCGTGAGCGCCCACACCGCCGTCTCGACCGGCCACAGTCCGTGATTCGTCAGTGCATGCGTCACCTTCACGGTGCGCTCCCCCACAATCTCGATTTTCATCGCCTTCTGCATCCCGGTCTTCGGCTCGACAGGCTGCGCCAGCGCGACTCCATTGCGCAGCGGCTTTACCGCCAACGGCTCATCGTCCGGCTGGTAGGTACGAACAATGTCCTCCGGCGAATGCCAGAGGCGATGGCCACCACGGACGGCGAATCCGTGTGCGCGCGGCGCATCCGCCGGGAACTGAATAAAGAGATTCCCAGCCTTACCCTGCTTCGAACGAAATTCGACGACGCGCGGGCCGACGGACGTCGTGACGACGAGTTCCAGGTTCTTCGTGGCGAGCGCGATTGCCTCGCCGCCTTGATAATTAGTCTTCGAGTGTTTCATGCTTGGGTTCAGCTTCCGACCCTTCGCTGGCCTTCCATTTCGGAGTGTGCGCGACATTTCTGGCGCGCTCCTGCGCTTCACGGATAGCCGAGAACGACATCCCAGGGTCATGTTTTTCTTTGCCGACCAAATCGAAATAGATCGGGCAACCCGCGAGATCGAACTCCGCCACCAAACCGGCCTCGAGGTAACGACGATACTGCTCCGTCAGTTTCTCCTCCCGATTGCAAAATAACTTCATCCGGAACGGCCGCGTGCCGGTCTGCGTGACGTAGTAGACGCGGAAGCGTTTGCCGCCGACGGCCGGCGGCGGGGTGCGCTCAGAGAGGAAGCCGATCACCTTGTTCAACTTCGCCGTCGAGATTTTCGTATCGAGCATCCGGTTCAGTTTCACCGCCGCATTGAGCATGCGGTCCACTTCGTAACCACTGACCGCCGAGACGTAAATCAAGGGCGAGCCCGGTGTAAAATAGAGTTTTTCGAACAGCGCCTTCTCATACTTCTCACGATAGTCGCGCTCGCTCTTGTAGGGGTGAAAGCCGCCCTGCTTCTTGAAGGCTTCCTTGACCAGATCCCATTTGTTCACGACCACGACGATCGGTTTTTTCTCCTTAATGGCCTCACCCGCGATCGCCTTGTCCTGCTGCGTGACCCCGTCCATCGCGTCCAATACGAGGAAAACCACATCGGTATTCTTGATCGCATCGAGGGAACGCAGGCGGGAAAAATATTCGACCGGCGACGCCAGCTTCGTGGCCGCCTTGATCCCGGCCGTATCGATCAGGCGAAACGGATATTTTTTTCCGTCGCGGCCGGTGAACTCAAATCCTAGCTCAACCGAGTCGCGCGTCGTGCCGGGCACCGGACTGACAATCAGCCGGTCGCTCTGGAGGAGATTATTGCTGAGCGAGGATTTTCCGACGTTCGGACGGCCGATAAAGCACACGGTCAGTGCCTTCGCCGGATCACGCACACCCTCACCTTCGGTCTCAATGGGCCCAAGACCATCGATAATCGCATCGCGTAATTCACCCTCGCCGCGCCCGTGCTCAGCGGAGACGCGGAGCGGTTCGCCCAGGCCCAGCCGGTAGGCTTCGGAGAGCTGAATCTTGTCGTCGTCGAAGTCGGCCTTGTTGATGACGAGTCGGACCTTTTTCTTACTCTTGCGCAGCATCGCGGCGATCTTCTCGTCGAGCGAAGAGAGGCCTGAGAGTCCGTCGATCACGAAGAGGATTAGCGAAGCCGTCGCGATGGCGAAATCTACCTGCAGTTCCGAGGCGACGGTCAGTGCTGCCGGGGTGTCGATGCCCTTGTAGCCGATGCCCCCCGTGTCGAGCAGCGTGTAATCGCCATCACGAATTTCGGCCGAGATGACATCGCGCGTCACTCCCGGTTGGTCGTGAACGATGGAAA
Organism: Opitutus sp. GAS368; assembly: GCA_945861235.1. Classification (GTDB taxonomy): domain Bacteria; phylum Verrucomicrobiota; class Verrucomicrobiia; order Opitutales; family Opitutaceae; genus GAS368. Next base: position 8,708 of record CAMATV010000018.1, on the reverse strand, counting down.
TGCGTCGTTTGGCGAGCCGGTTAAAGAGGCGGCTCTTGCCGACATTGGGTCGGCCGACGATGGCGACAGTGCGTGACATAGGATGTGAGAGTAGTGAGTAGCGGGTAGCGGGTAGCGAGTAGGAAAACGGGCGAAGGCGGCAGTTGCCCGTCGGCGAGCACCTTATGTTCGCGACCCGCCGCCCCCCGACAGTTGCCGCGCTACTTCTTGATCGACTGCACGAACCGCTCGGCGCGGTCGCACGCTTCGATGATTTGGTCGTAGGCGGTAGCGAAACACGCACGGACATGGCCGATGCCGTTTTCGCCAAAAGCGCTACCGGGAACGACGGCAACCTTTTGCGTCGTGAGCAGGCCAGTCGCGAATTCCTTCTCCGTCAGGCCGGTCGACGTGACGCTCGGGAACGCATAGAACGACCCACGCGGTGAATGGCAGGTGAGGCCGATTTCATTGAAGCGCCGTACGATCAGGTCGCGGCGACGGTGGTATTGTTCACGCATTTTGAGCACGCTGTCCCAGCCGTGCTTGAGCGCCTCGAGCGCCGCTTCCTGCGCAATGATCGAGGCACAGAGCATCGTGTATTGGTGCACTTTCATCATCGCATCGATCAGGGCTGCTGGGCCGCACGCGTAACCAATCCGCCAGCCCGTCATCGCAAAGGCCTTCGAAAAACCATGCAGAAAAATCGTGCGTTCAGCCATACCGGGAAGGCTCGCGATGCTCGTGTGCGTTCCCTCAAACGTGAGCTCGGAGTAAATCTCATCACTCATCACCAATAAGTCCTTCTCGCGGCAAAACGCGGCGATTTGCTCGAGTTGGGTGCGATCACAGGTACCACCCGTGGGGTTGCACGGGAGATTCAGCATGAGAATCTTGGCACCCGGCTGCCAGGCCGCGCGCAGGGCCTCGGCGGTGAGCGCGAAATTGTCCTTCGCGTAGGTCGGCACCGCGATCGCCTCCCCGTGCACGAGCGTGACGCTCGGCGAGTAGGACACGTAGCACGGCTGGTGAAACATCACTTTGTCACCGGGATTGCAGAACGCGCGCAGCGCCAAATCGAGTGCCTCGCTCACGCCCACCGTCACGATGATCTGATCATCGGGTCGATAACTGACGGAAAAGTGCTCCTCTACGTAGGTCGCGATCGCGCGACGCAGTTCGATCATACCGAGATTCGACGTGTAGTAGGTCTTGCCGCGCTCGAGCGCAAAAATGGCGGATTCCCGGATGTGCCAGGGCGTGACGAAGTCGGGCTCACCCACCCCGAGCGAGATGACGTCCTGGCCCTTCATCTTGGCGACGAGTTCGAAGAAATCGCGGATACCGCTCTTCGGCAGCGAGGCGACGTGGCCAGCCACCCAGCGTTTTGGGTCGTTGCAAGTGCTCATCGTGGTTGGGCGCGTTTAGGGCGCGACGTTGAGCCGTGAGCTTTGGGCTTCGCCACCATCGAGTAGGAAGCCCTGCTCCTTGTAGCAACGCAGCATGAAATGAGTGGAAGTCGCCTGCACGCCCTCGATCGTTGAGAGTTTTTCGGACACGAACGAAGCCACTTTTTGGAGCGACTGGCCTTTCACAAAAACGAGCAAATCGTAGCCGCCGGACATCAGATAGCAGGACTCCACCTCGTCGAACCGCGCAATGCGCTCGGCAAACCGGTTGAAGCCACCCCCGCGCTCCGGCGTGACCTTGACCTCGATCACTGCGCGCACGGCGCTGGCAGCGGCGGCCTCATGGGAAAGATCGAGCACTGGACGCCAGCCGAGGAAGATTTTGTCCTTCTTCAACTGTTCCAGATGCTGATTAACCTCGGCTTCCGTCAACCCCGCGACCGTCGCCATTTGGCTGGTCGTGAGGCTGGTGCCTTCGATCAAGAGCTTGAGAACAGGGTTCATAGAGACAGCAGTTATCCCCGACGCAGGTGCGTTTGACGAGGACGAAAATAAACCAGCCGTCTCCGCGATTCGCTTCGGCGGGGCTTTATCCGACGAACCCGAGGCTGCTCCGTGCGCGCGAGGTTGCTTCGCGCTGGGAATTCCTGCAACGCTGCGCATTCATGTTTGAATCTCTCACTGAAAAACTCGGCAGCGCCCTCCGCAATCTCCGCGGCGTCGGCAAACTCACGGAAGAAAATATGGCGGAGGCGCTCAAAGAAGTGCGCACCGCCCTGCTGTCCGCCGACGTGCATTTCAAAGTCGCGCGCGAATTCGTCGAACGCGTCCAAACGCAGTGCGTCGGCCAAGAGGTCCTCAAGGGCGTCGCCCCGGGCCAACAAATCGTCAAAATCATCCACGACGAGTTGGTCAAACTCCTCGGCGAAGGCTCGACGTCACTCTCCGGCGCCCGCCCGCTCAAGATTCTCATGGTCGGCCTCCATGGTTCCGGCAAGACCACCTCGTCCGCCAAGCTCGGAAAACTCCTCAAAAAACGCGGCTACCGCCCTCTTGTCGTCGGCTGCGACATCTATCGGCCAGCCGCCATCGACCAGCTCGAAATCCTCGCCAACCAGGAAGAGCTCGGCTTTTACTCCGACCGCACTTCGAAGGACGTCCCTGCCATCGGTGTGGCCGCGTTGGCTGCGGCGCAGACCGCGACGGCTGACTGCATTATCTTCGACACGGCCGGTCGGCTCCAGATCGATCACGAACTGATCGAAGAAGTGAAGCGCCTCCACGCCCGCGTGCAGCCCGACGAGGTCCTCCTCGTCGTCGACGGCGCACTCGGCCAGGAAGCCGTCAATGTCGCCAAAGCGTTTCACGACGCCCTCTCCCTCACCGGCCTCATCCTCACCAAAATGGACGGCGACGCCCGCGGTGGCGCCGCGCTCTCCATCAAGTCGATCGCCAACGTCCCCATTAAATTTATCGGCACCGGTGAAAAAACCGCCGACTTCGATACGTTTTACCCCGATCGTCTCGCCTCCCGTATTTTGGGTATGGGCGACGTCGTGTCACTGGTGGAGAAGGCGCAAGAGACCATTGATGTTAAAGAAGCCGAGAAAATGGCGGAGACGCTCCGCAAGGGCGATTTCAACCTCGAGGACTTCCTCGCCCAGATGCAGCAGGTCAAAAAAATGGGCTCGATGCAGAGCATCATGGGCATGATGCCAGGCATGAGCGGTATGCAGCTACCCGAGGGCGCCGATAAACAAATGGCCCGCACCGAGGCCATCATCAAATCGATGACGAAGCAGGAGCGGCGCAAGCCCGAGATCCTGAACGGCAACCGTCGCAAGCGCATCGCCGACGGCTCCGGAGTAAAGATCGTCGAGGTCAACCAGCTCATGAAGCAGTTTCAACAGATGCAGCAGATGATGAAAATGATGAAGGGCGGCGGCAGCGGAATGAAGAAAATGATGCGCCAGATGGAAGCGATGAAGGGCAAGGGCGGCTTCCCCGGGATGTGATCGCGCGCCCACGGTTCGATCTGATCAACGGCGATGGTTTCACCAGCTAACCACGCCCGCGAGCCGCTCGCAACACGCCCTAAATTTGCTGCTGACGCCCCGCGTCAAACCTGAGCCTTTCTTCGACGTGTCGCCTCCCATTTACGCCTCTCGGCGTTTTTCCCTCCTCACCGCATTCGCCGTCATGCTCGGCTTGGTCCTGGCCGAGGTGTGCGTGGCCGCATTGATCGACCAAGCCTATTCTCTCGGCACCCTCACCGGCTTCTATGAGTGGGCGGGCGACGATCCCATCATCGAGGCAGCCTTCGTCATCGCCGCCAAGCTCCTCGCCTTCGGCCTTGTCACCGCTTTCGTGTTACGTCGCGCCCACGAATCCTGGCGCAGCTTGGGTCACGTCGGATTTTCTCCGCTCATCCTCGCCATCGCGTTTCTTCCCATCATTGCCGGCACGACAATTTTCTTGTCGGAAATCGACAATCTCCTGCGCGCCTACCTGCCCGCCAACCTGTTTAATGGCTGGGATTTTGCGCCCGAGTTGGAGCGCCTCATGTCCGCCCCGTGGGTCGGCCCCACCCTCGCCGTCATCATCGCCCCCATCACCGAAGAGGTCATTTTCCGCGGTCTCATTCTCCGAGGTTTTCTTGGTCGCTGGAAACCACGGACCGCCATCATCGCCTCAGCCGCACTCTTTGCGCTGATGCACTTCAATCCCGCGCAGACGCCCGTCGCCCTCGGGCTCGGCCTCGTACTCGGCTGGATCTATGTCCGCACCCGTTCGCTCGGTCTCTGTATGCTTGGCCACGCGGTCAATAACTCAGCCAGTTATCCACTCAGTTTCTTCCCTTTCCAGATCCAAGGGTTCAACGCCGACGCCGACCTCGCTTCTCAAGCCGCCATTTTTCATCCGTGGTGGTTCGACGTCACCGGCGTCGGCCTTTTCCTCGCCGGCCTTTGGTTGATTCACCGCTTCGCCCCTGCCGCTGAACCATGGCGCGTCTCACCGGTCCTCGTACCACCGCTGCTGGGTCAAGCTCCGTCCGCAAATCGCAATTGTCTCCCGCCCCTCCTCGCCAACACTTCGTCCTCCATGTCCGCCGAACTCGTCGCCCTCGTTACCTCCCTCGCCCAACGCGCCCGCGCCGCGTCGCTCGTGTTGGCCAACGCCCCGACGCCCGCGAAAAACTCCACCCTCGCGCAGCTCGCCGATCTCATCGACGCCTCGCACGAGGCCCTCCTCGCCGCTAACGCCCTCGATCTCGCCTCGCCCGAAGCCGCCGCACTCACGCCTGCCTCGCTCGACCGCCTCACGCTCAACCCCGCCCGCCTCGCCCACCTCGCGCAATCCGTCCGCGAAGTCGTCGCGCTCCCCGATCCCGTCGGCACCGTCCTCGACGACACCACGCGTCCCAACGGTCTCCGTATCCGCAAGGTCCGCGTCCCCATCGGCGTCATCGGCATCATCTACGAATCGCGCCCCAACGTCACCGTCGACTGCGCCATCCTCTGCCTGAAGAGTGGCAACGCCTCCATTCTCCGTGGCGGCAAAGAGTGTTTTCACACCAATACCGCCCTCGCCGCCCTCATCCAGCAAGCGCTCGCCACCGCCGGCCTCCCTGCCGACGCCGTGCAACTCGTCCCCACCACCGACCGCGCCGCGCTCACCGCTCTCCTAAAACTGGATACGCTCATCCACTGTATCATCCCGCGCGGGGGCGAGGGCCTCATCCGCTTCGTCGCGCAAAACTCCACCATCCCCGTCATCAAACACTACAAGGGCGTATGTTTTGTCTACGCCGATGCCGCCGCCGACCTCGCGATGGCCGAGACGATCACGCTCAACGCGAAAGTCACGCGCCCCAGCGCCTGCAATTCCGCCGAACAACTCCTCGTCCATCGCAGCATCGCCGATAAATTCCTCCCATCCGTCGCCCGCGCCCTCCGCGCCAAAAACGTCGAGCTCCGTTGCGACCCCGCGAGCGCCGCCATTCTCGCCGCCGCGCCCCTGCACCCAATCTCCGAGACGCCATTTCCCAGCCCTGAGACCCTCGACTCTTTGTCCTCCGTCATCCCCTTCGTCCCGGCCACGGAAGCGGACTACTCCACCGAGTTCCTTGACTACGTCATCGCCATCCGCGTTGTCAATTCCCTCGAGCAGGCCATCGCCATCATCAACCGCGATAGCTCCAGCCACAGCGACGCGATCGTGACCGCCGACGAACCTACCGCCCGCCGCTTCCTCGCCGAAGTCGACAGCGCCACCGTCTTCTGGAACGCGTCCACCCGCTTCAATGATGGCTTCGAATTCGGTTTCGGCGCCGAGATCGGCATCAGCACCGACCGTCTCCACGCTCGCGGCCCCATGGGTCTGCCCGAACTCTGCTCTTATAAATACCTCATCGAGGGCTCCGGCCAAGTCCGCGGCTAACCCTGAAGTGCGGGCGTCTCGCCCGCCTTTCGCCGCACTTGACGCCCCGTAATACCCTCACGTATTACCACGCATGGTTGTCAAAACCGCGAAGCTTCCGAGCGCGCTCGACGCCCGCATCCGCCGCGCCGCCCCCTCCGCGAACCGCAGCTACTCCTCCCTCATGCGCGAAGCCATCGTGCGCGGATTAGAAAAATCCGAAGCTATCGACATGCACGTCGCACTTGCCGCATTCATCGCCGCCGGCGAAGCCCTGGGGGACCTTTCGACGAATGAAAACTATTTCCGTGATATCGGCCGCAAACGCGCTCGTTGAACCGAGTTTTCGCGTCGCTCTCTGCGGCCGCCGCGCCGACCGCGTCAAGATCCCCCCTGCAAAATTCCCGCCCCCTCGCTGTCTGCGAGAAACCCGCGTGGGCCTAATCGTTCTCGTTCCTCGTAATCGTTCCCGTTCTCTCCTTCCGATGACCTCCCTCGTTCTCCCCCTCGTCCGCCGTCTGCCCCGCTTCGCCTTCCTCGCTCTGCTCACCTCGGCCGGGTTCCTCCGCGCCGCCGAGCCCACGCCTGCAACCAAGCTCCGCCCCATCACCCCCGAAGACATTTGGTCCGTCCGCCGCGCCGGCGCCCTTGATCTCTCCCCCGACGGCTCGCGCCTCGTCTTCACCGTCCAGGACTACGACCTCGCGAAGAATTCCTCGGCCACCCACCTCTGGCTCCTCGATACCGCGCCCGGCGCCGTCGCCCGTCAGCTCACCACCGCCGAAAGCACCGACTCTGCGCCCAAATGGTCTCCCGACGGCACCCGCCTCGCCTTCACCGCCAAACGCGGCGCAGACGAATCCCCCTCCCTCTACGTCCTCCGCACCGACGGCGGCGAACCCGAAAAAATCCTCGAACTCCCGCTCCCCATTTCCGCTCCCCGTTGGCTCCCCGACGGGAAACGAATTCTCTTCGCTACGCGCACACTCCCGCAATATGGCACCGACTTCGACGCCCTGCGCAAAGAGCTGAAGAAACAAAAAGATTCCAAAGTCTCTGCCAAAGTCACCGAAAACCGCGTTTACCGCTACTTCGACTCGTGGCAGACTGACGGCCAAGCCTCGCGCCTCATGGTCGTCGATCTCGCCACCAAAAAAGTCACCGACCTCACCCCGCGCCAAGACCGCCGATTCCTCTTCAATAACGAAGCCCAGTTCGACCTCTCCCCCGATGGCAAACGCCTCGTCCTCTCCGCCGGGACCACGCCCCCTCCCTTCACCGCGAGCGAAAATTCCGACATTTACCTTCTCAACGTCGACGACCCGACGGCACCGTGGAAAAATCTCACCGCTGACAATCCCGAGGGACCAGACACCAGCCCGATCTTCGCCCCCGACGGCCAGTCCGTCCTCTTCGGTCGTCGCGCCGGCAAGAATACATTCTCGGTCTTCACCCGCCTGACGCGCCACCACCTCGCCGCCGCCCGCACAGAAACCCTCTCCCTCGGCGGCGCCGATCTCTCGCCGCAGGACTGGAAATTTTCCGCCGACGGAAAAACTATTTTCTTCCTCGCTGAAGACCGTGGTTTCACGCGCGCCTTCCGCCTTACCAGCGAGGGCATCGCCGCCAAGCCCGTCGAAGTTTTTGGCCTCGGCACGAGTGGGTCTCTCACCGTCGGTGAAAAATCTCTCTACCTTCTCAATCAAACCTTCTCCCGGCCCGACGAAGTGTTCGCCATCGACCTTGCCAACGGTACTTCCGCTCAGCGCACCCACCTCAACACCGCCCTCCTTACCGGGCTCGAACTCGGTCGCATCGAGCCCTACGCATTCCCCGGCGCCGGCGGCGACGCGGTATCCGGTTGGCTCATCTATCCGCCAGCCTTCGACGCCAAGAAAAAATATCCGCTCCTCCAACTCATGCACGGCGGCCCCCACACGATGATTGGCGACGCGTGGTCTGCCCGCTGGAACGCCCACGTCTTCACCGCCCCCGGCTACGTAGCCACGTGGGTCAACCGTCACGGCTCGACCGGTTTCGGCGAAAAATTTGTCGGCTCCATCGACGCCGCGTGGGGCGACAAACCCTTCACCGATGTGATGCTCGCCACGGATCACCTCCTTAAGAAACACCCCTTCCTCGACGCCACGCACACCGCTGCGCTCGGCGCCAGTTACGGCGGCTACCTCGCCTCGTGGGTCGCCGGCCACACCGACCGCTTCAAGGCTATCGTCTGCCACGCCGGCGTCACCGACTTCGACACCCAATACGCCGCCGACTCGGCCGTTTACTGGCTCGACCAATCCGCCGGCGGCACGCCATGGAAAAAAACTCCGGCCTACGACGCGCAGAACCCCATGACGCACGCTGCGAACTTCAAGACGCCGACGCTCGTGATCCACGGCGAACTCGACTACCGCGTCCCCGTCGCGCAAGGCCTTCAATTTTACGCCGCGCTCCAAGGTCAGGGCGTCCCCAGTCGTCTCGTCTATTTCCCCGACGAAAACCACTGGATTCTTAAACCCCAAAACTCCGTCTTCTGGTATGCCGAAGTCCACGGCTGGCTGAAGCGGTGGGTGCAGTGAAAAGGGATGAGAACGGCCATTTGATCTTAGCCGTATCCATGCAATAGGAGTGCGGATTTGAGGTAATTTTTCGTTTGGCGCGCTACGCAAATGCCGGGCGAGTTCCGACTGCATTGCAGTTGGGATTGGGCGAGAGAAGTTTGTCCCAAAGACCTCGCCACCAATCGCGTTCGTGCGTGGGCACGGCGAGTTTGATCGTCGTCTGGCCCTGGGGGCGGCTGATGATACCGGCGGTCACGAACAGCCAATAGCGCAAGGTCCCCAGCGTCACCGCCTCTTGCCAGCCCAGCTTTTGTTCGAAGAGGACGATCAGGTT
>CAMATV010000017.1 GCA_945861235.1 Opitutus sp. GAS368 | reverse complement strand
AGCAGGGTGCGGGCGGGGTCGAAGCCGGGTTGGTTGTAGAAAAGAGAGCGGTTGGCGGGGGCGAAGACGTAGTTGTAGTCGCCGATCCAGACATCGTTGAAGGCGAGGGCGGCGCGGGTGATTTCGTAAGGGCAGACGCGGGCGTCGCGGCCGGCGGCGCGGAGTGTGTCGAGGTCGCGCGCGTGGTGTTCGTCGAGGTAAAAACGGGCGAGGCCGGTGGTGGGCCAACGCTGGGCGAGGTTATCGAGGTAGGAGCAGGATTCTCGGACGCAGTGGAAGACGGCGTTGACGCAGTGCTCGGATTTGTTGCGGACGTGCCAGGATGCGACGGCTGGCGCGGTCGCGCCAGTGGGAAGTGGGGTGTTGAACGTTGCAGAGGAGGAAGCGGGTGGGGCTGTGGACAGGGCAACATCACCGTTTAACTTCGGGCTTTGAGCTGGCGGCGATGTCGGCTCGGCCGTCATGGCCGCCAAGGTGCGGACGACTTGGAGCTGCCCGGTGGATTTGCTCGTGAGGTAGAGGGCGCGGTCGAAGTGGCCGGAACGGAGTTGGCCGAGGGCGAATTCGAGGAGGACGCCGGTTTTACCGAAGCCGGTGGGAGCTTCGAACAGGACGAGTGGGTGGCGCTCGAAGGTGGCGGTGAGATCGCGTTGGGTGGTTTCTTGGCCTGGGCGTGGGTTGGCGAAGGGAGGTCGGAAACGCAGGTGACGGAGGCGTTCGCGGGCGCGGTGGCGGAGCGTGAGGAACTCGGCGACGCGTTCGAGTTGGCCGCCGAGGAGCGCGTCGTCGGCGGAGGTGAGGATGACGGTTTGCGCGAGGCCGCTGGAAACTTCGACGAAGAGGAGCTGAGAGCTAAGGGCCGAGCGCGGAGAGCCGGAAATTTCGGCGGAGCTAGGGTGCAACAGGGCGTTTTGAGGATCGAGGCGCCAGAGGGCGGCGTAAGTGGCGAGTTGGACGAAATATTCCGGATAGTCGCGGCGGAGTTCGGATTCGTCGACGGGCAGTGCGCGCGTGACGGTTTTGATTTCCCGAAGGATCATGACGTTGGGAGGCGCGACGGGCGACGTGTTACGTATTACGTGACACTTTTCAGGAGGTGGTACCGAGGGTTTGTCACGTAATACGTGACAAGTGTCGGCGGGGGTGCGGAGCGGGGCGTCGCTGCAGTCGACGAGCGCGGCGGGGGTGCGGAGGAGTTGGTCGATGCGGCCGGTGAGCGTGAGCGTCCAGCCGCGGTGGACGAGGCGGCCTGCGATGGGAACTTCGAATTCGGTGGCGGGGGCGGTGGCGGTGGCTTGCGCGCGGAGTTCGTGGTGCCAGTGGGTGCCGAGTTGGGCGCGCCAAAGGCCCGCGGAGCCGCCGCCGCTGCCGGCGTCGTGGGGGCCGAGCGTGAAGGCGGAGAACTCCCCGACGCTCAGTCGGGCGGTGCGAGCATCAAGGGAAAATTCCATGCGAGCGGCGAAGGAAGACCGGAGGGCCGGAGAGGAAAACTGAAATCGGGGCCGGTGAGCGGACGGAGTGATCCGGACGGCCGCTGAAGTCCGCTCTAGTTCCCAGGGGCGGCCATCGTGCGCAGGGCGCGTTTAGCGAGGGCGCCGAGGACAATGCACATGAGAACGAAGGCGATCATGCCGCTGAGGAGCATCCAGCGGGGAGTGTCCGTGAGGTCCTTGGCGTGCAACTGCTCCAGCCCCGCGGCGACGAAGGCGGCGGCGGCGGTGCGCGGCGCGATACCGAGGGCGGTGCCGAGCGTGTAGTTCCAGAGGGGGACGCGAGCGGCCGCGAGGACGAAGTTGACGATGGCAAAGGGAGACAGCGGCGGGATGCGGAGGAGCGTAGTGACGAAGATGATGCGCCGGGAATCGCCGAGCAGGGCGCGGTGGACGGCTTGCCAAGCCGGTTTTTCGGCGATCACCTCGAGGACCCGATCGCGCGCGATGCAGCGACCGATCGCGTAGGCGATGAGTGACGAGACGATGAGGGCGGCCAGGGCGATGGAAAAACCGAGGCCGAAGCCGAAGGTCCAGCCGGCGTAGAGCGCCACCGCGAACGTGGGCAGACACGAGAAACCGACGAGGAGGGTCGTGGCGAAGAAGTAGAGCACGAGGCCGAGCGCGGGGTGTTCACGGAGCCACGGGGCAAAGGTCGTGAGGGTGGTGAGAAGCAGGAATCCGCCGAGCGGGGGCCAGAAGGAGAGAACGACGGCGACAGGACCGGCGGCGCCGAGACGACGAAAGACGCCGGGCGAGGGGTGGGAAGAGGGAGGGACGATGGGCACGGCGAGGCGAAGGGAAGAGCGGAGGGAGACGCGGAGGACGAGAGCGAGCGGTTGAACACGGAGTGAATGCCGAGGGGTGTTTTCAGTCGAGCAAGATGTCGGTGTGACCGCGCAGGTAGTTTTCGAGGTCGCGTTGGAGCGCGTGTACGACGGCGGGTGGGGCGGTTTGGTCTGAGAGCGGGCGGTTGAGGAGCGGGGCGACTGTGGCGCGGTCCGCGGCGGGCAGCAGTGGGAACCACTGCTGCTTGAGCGGATAGCCCTCGTCGCGAGCGAAGCAGTAGAGGGATTTTAGATACACGATATCGGGTCGGGCACCGGTGGCGAGCGCGGCCAAGGCGGTGCGCAGCAGGGAGGCGACGGCGAGGCGGCTTTCCTCGGGCACAGGGTTGCGGGCGACGAGGGAGGCGAGGGCGGAGGCGGCGACGAGGGTTTCGTAGCTGCGGCCCAAGTCGGGGTGGCGAGTGACGAGGCGCGTTTCTTTCACAAACCAAGTTCGGCCCTGGTTGGAGGATTCGAGGAGCAGAGAGGCTTCGTCGAAGAGATCGAGCGCCACTGCAGTCCCGGCGGATTTTTTCGCGAGGCGTTGCAAAATGAGGAGTGCGCCATGCTCGGCGGAGAAGACGTTGAACGTCTGAAACGTGTCGGCGGGAGGGCGTTTCGACAGGACGAAGGCGTCGGTCTGGAGCGGGAGGCCGGGCACGGGGGGGGAGCTGAGAGCGGAGGGCGGAGGGCGAACGATTAAGAGAAAGAGGAAAGAGAACGATTCATTGAGCGGGTGACTTGGGGACCGGCCAGGGCGGGACGACGGCGCCGCCGGAGATGATCATCTTCATGCCGTCGCCGACGCTCATTTCGAGTTCGATGACTTCGCTGGGAGGAAACATGAGGAGGTAGCCGCCGGTGGGGTTGGGAGTGGTGGGAACGAAGATGGTCCAGAGTTCGCCGACTCCGGCTTTGAGCTGGGCTTCGCTCTGAGTCTTGTTGGTGAGGAAGCCGAGCGTCCAAGTGCCGGCGCGGGGGAATTGGACGAGCACCACCTTGTTGTAGAGGTTGCGGTTTTTGGTGCCGAAGGTGGCGACGATTTGCCGGACGGAATTGTAGACCGCGCTGACGCCGGGGATGCTCTGGATGAATCGCTCGAGCAGCCGCAGGAAAAATTTCCCGAAGACGTAGTGCGAAAGAAAACCGAGGGCGGTGACGAGGGCGAAGATGACCACGGTGGCAGCGAGGTCCCAGACGAGGGCGAGACCCTGAAGCGACTCCGGGAGGTGGGACTCGAAGAGTGGACGGAAGGTGCCGCCGACGACGTCGATGATTTTTCCGAGTGCCCACAGGGTGACAACCAGCGGGGCAAGCAATAGCGCGCCGGTGAAAAAGGCGTTGCGGATCGTGGCAAAGCGGGAAGTGGGCGGCGGAGCGTCGGACATAGAGTGCATGGACGGTAGGGGCCGCGCGCGGCTTGGCACGGAAAAATTATGGGGTGCGGGGTTGGATCCACTCGCTGGCACGCGCCGCTACACAGAGGTGCGGGGCAGCCGAACTGCGCGAGACGTCTAGGGGGAAACGTCGGCGATTGTGTTCATGGGGAATTCAGACGAGGCGGAACGTGAGAAGACACTCATGGGCGCGGAGGATTTTGAGCGCACGGCTTTCGGCACGTCGCATGAGGCGTTTCTTCGCGGGGACGAGGTCGTCGTAGCCGGCGAGGTGGAGCCAGCCGTGGACGAGGTACAGGGTGAGCTCGGTGCTGAAGGCGGCGGAGTTGAGCGCTGAGGTCGGAGGGCTGAGCGCCGGATTTTTAGGAGCGAGGTGGCGGCGGGCGGCGTCGGCAGAGACGCAGATCTCGCCAGCGGTGCCGAGGGCTGGAGCGCCTTCGAAAGTGATGACGTCGGTGGTCGTCGGATCGTCGAGGAAGTCGGCGTGGAGTTGGGCGAGGGCTGCGTCGGTGAGGAAGACGAGGGAGAGTTCGCCGGCGGGCACGGCAGGGAGCGGAGAGGCGGATTTTGGAGAGCGCCGAGGAGTTTTCCGAGAGCCTAGGGGAGTCGCGGAAAAATAGGCGTCGAGGGTGTGAATGACGTGGGCGACGGCGCGGCGGTCGAGGCGGAGGCGCGGGTGGCGGTTGGCGATGGCGATTTCGCGGGCGGGCATTTTTGTGGGCGTGATTTTGTCCGCGTGATGTGGGTGGGATGCGGAAAGCGGAGACCGGAGTTTGAAGCGCGGAGGACGCGGAGACCGGAGAGCCGGACACTGAGAGGATCGAGGGTGTCTTTCTGTTTCTGCTTTATCTTTATTTTTTCTCTCGGGGCCTGAGTGATTGATGGAAGGACGAACTGACGAAAGATTAAGCGAAAGAGGAAAGAGAAAGAGTCGGATTTTACGCCTTGGCGGCGCTGGCGGGTTGCTCGCCGGCGGGATAGGCGATGCGCGCGTGGAGCATGTTGAGCAGCGTGAAGTGAAAACTGTTTTTGATTTTCGTAATTTCCTCGAAGGTGAGCGGGGCTTCGTCGAGTTGGCTGTCGGCGATGCGATCATTGACGACGCGCGCGATGAGGAGGTGGAGAGCTTCGGGAGTGGCTTGGCGGAGGGAGCGCGAGGCGGCTTCGAGTCCGTCGGCAAGGGAGATGATCGCGCTTTCTTTGAACTGGGGGCGCGGACCGTCGTAGCGGAAACTCGCTTCGACGACGGCCGGTTGGAGATGCGCCAAATCGGCGTTGGCAACCTGTGGGTTAGTCGGGGGAATTTTGGAGGAGGCCGGGCGAGGAGACGAAGCGAAAGTTGCGCGCGATTGGTCGACGGCGAGTTGATAAAAATAGCGAACCAAGCTCGTGCCGTGGTGTTGACGGATGACGTCAACGACGGCGCGAGGGAGATTGTGCTCGCGTGCGAGGTGCACGCCGTCCGTGACGTGTTGTTTGATGATGCGAGCGGATTCGGCGGGATCGCGGGCGTGGTGGGGGTTAATGCCGTCGCGTTGGTTTTCGGCGAAATCGGCGGCTTGGGCGGTTTTTCCGACGTCGTGGAACAGGGCGCAGACGCGGGCGAGGAGGGGATTGGCGCCGATGGCGTTGCAGGCGTTTTCGGAGAGTTGGGCGACGACGAGGGAGTGGTGATACGTGCCGGGCGCATCGAGCTGCATGCGGCGGAGGAGCGGGTGATTGTAGTCGGTGAGCTCCAGGAGTGTAATGTCCGTGGTGCGTTTGAAGAGGGATTCGAGAATGGGGAGGAGGCCGACGACGGCGATGCCCGTGAGGAGGCCGGTGGCACCGGCGGCAGTCATCTGACGGGCGAGGGTTTCGTAGGGGATCTTGTCGGCGTAGCCGATGAGGGCCGCGAAGGCGGCGACGGTGAGGCCGCCGGCACCGGCGGCGCGGACGACGCGACCGCGGCGGCGGGCATCACGGCCGAGGTAGATGGCGACGAGGGAGGCGAGGAAGGTGAGGACGAGGAGATCGAGGCGGTTACCGTAGATGACGCCGGTGAAAATTGAGATGAACAGCGCCATGAAGATGCCGGAGCCGGCGTCGATCAAGATGGCGACGATCAAGGGCGCGAGGGCGGTCGGCGCGACGTAGGGGAGGGTGCTGGCCCACGAGCCGTCGCGCACGAAAAACTCGGCACCGCCGAGGGAGTAGTTGGCGCGGATGAGCGCGAGGTTGACGATGACGACGAGTGCGAGGAGGCCACAACGGACATTGGAGCGGATCGTCTCGGGATCCTCGATACGGATGTAGATGAGGGAAGCGAGGACCATCGCGAGCACGAGGAGGACGCGACCGAAGAGGGTGAGACCCTCGTTGAGCTCGGTGTCGCGGTGATCGAGGAGATAGCGGCGGTGGGCCTGAAACATTTCGTGTTGCTCGGGGGTCACGCGGTCGCCGGGTTCGATAATGGACTGGCCGCGGGCGACGCTGATGGAAACGGGTTTGAGCGTGCGGATGGCAGCAGCGACGCGGGACTGAGTGGCCGCGCGATCGAAGACCACGTTGGGGACGAGGCCGAAACGGAACACGCGGAAGAGGGCCTGGCTGGACGGGAGCGAGACTCCATCGGTGGCGAGGCTCACGCGCAGGACGGTGAGAGCGTCTTCCATGATCTGCACGGAGCGGGGAGCGGTATCGCCGGTCGGGCGGGTGATTTGAAAGACGACGGCCGTGCCGGCACCGGTGCCGGCGAGCGCGGAGTCGGTCACGCCCTGGGCGTAAAGATCGCGGAGGGTGGCGAGGCCGTTTTCGAAGAGAACGGAGCGGGACTTGGCGTCGCCAATGGCGAGGAGGGACGCGATATCCTCGACGGTTGCATGGTAGGGGCCGCGGACGTTGAAGGATTCGGCGATGGCGGTGAATTCGGTCGGGCGGACGGGGAAGACGTTGAAAGGTGCGGGCGGAGCGGTCGGCGGGAGTGGTGCGCCCGGTGCGGAAAGGGCCGAGCCGTTGGCCGCGGGATCGGCGGCAGGATGAGCGGCCTCGTAGACGTCGAGTTGCGTGAGGAGAGTGCGGGCGGCGAGTTCGAAACGGCGGAACGGCTCGGTTTCGAGGCGGTAGACGGGCGGGAGGCGGTCGAGGAATTGGGCGCGCTCGGCGCGGGTTTTTTCGGCGCTCTCGTAAGCAAACGCGGCGTTGGCGGTGACGCGGACGGTGGCGAGTTGGTCGGGGAGAACCGCGAAGTTTGACGTGGTCATGCCGGCCCAGCTGATGAGCACGATGGCGACGACGGTGAAGACGAAGATGGCTGCGGAGACGAGACCGTTACGATCGAGGAAATCGCGGGTGGCGGAGTGCGCGGCGTTGTTGCCTGAGGAGGCTGGGGTGCGATGACCGGGCGCAGACTCATCCGCGCGGCGGGCATTGAGGCCGCCGAGGAGGAGTTTGAGCTGATTGCGGACGGACATGGGAGGGAATGACTAATGACTAATGGCTAATGACAGCTGGGGGAGATTTCAGCGGGAACGCGTCGTCCTGAATGGACTGAAGCACAGAGGCACGGAGAACTGTCTGGATGAGGGTGTGGTTCTGCTCTGCGGGTGCCACCGCGATGGCGAACGTGGCCGTGAACCGGCAAATGTTCATTGCTATAGAAAAAGAAAGGTAGCGGTCCTGCTCGAAGATTTTCGGCATGATGGGACGTTGGGCTGCGACTAGGGTGTTGATCCGACCGAGGAGGCGTGCGACTGGTCGCTCGTGAGCGGGTTTCGGTAGTTTTCGTAGGCTTCGATGATTTTGCCGACGAGCGGGTGGCGGACGACGTCGCTGCCGCTGAAGGTGTGGAAGTCGATGCCGGGGATGTTGGACAAAATGTGGCGGACCTCGAGGAGGCCGCTGGCTTTCGAGCGGGGCAAATCGATTTGCGTGATGTCCCCGGTGATGACCATGCGGCTGTCTTCGCCGAGGCGCGTGAGGAACATCATCATCTGCTCGGCGGTGGTGTTTTGGGCTTCATCTAAAACGACGAAGGCGTGCGAGAGCGTGCGGCCGCGCATGTAGGCGAGGGGGGCAATCTCGATGACGCCTTTTTCGGTCAGGCGGCTAATATCCTCGGCGTCGAGCATATCGTTGAGCGCGTCGTAGAGGGGGCGGAGATAGGGGAGGATTTTTTCGCGGAGATCGCCAGGGAGGAAACCGAGGGTCTCGCCGGCTTCGACGGCGGGACGGGTGAGAATGATGCGCTCGACTTCGTTTTTGAGGAGGGCGGAGACGGCGGCGGCCATCGCGAGGTAGGTCTTGCCCGTACCGGCGGGGCCGATGCCAAAGACGATCGGGTGGGCGAGCATCGACTGGAGGTAAAGTTTTTGGCCGAGCGTTTTCGGCACAATCGTCTTGCGGTTGGTGGCGATGACGAGGGGCTCGGTGACGAGGACGCGCATCTGATCGCCTTCGCCGCGGGCAAATCCGTCGGTGATGCGGTGGAAGTCGGGCGTGCGGATCGTCATGCCCTGCGAGCGGGCCTCGTTCAGGAAGGTGAAGAGCGATTCGGCGCAGGCGATGGCAGGCTCGGCGGCGGCGGCGCTCGTACCGGTGGGAGGTTCGATCTTCAGCCAGTCTTCGCGAGTGATCAGTTTGACGCCGAGGGTGCGCTCGGCGTGAGTGAGGTTTTCCTCGCGGCCCGCGTAGAGGGAGCTGAGGTGGCGGGGACTAGGGAAGTGGAGGGTGCGGGAGGGCACGAAAGGAGGGCTGGAGGAAAGGGAGAAAGGTGAAGGACCAAGGGTCGATGACCAAGGGCCAAGGTCTAGTGCGGGCGGCGGTGGGGACGTTGCAGGTGAAAGAGTGTGGCTGGCACGGTAAGTGAAGCGACTGGGACCTTGGTCATTGGGCCTTGGGCAATTCCGCCGCCGCGGCGGTGAGACGTTCCCAAGTGGCTTCGAGGGATTGCGGGAGTATTCGGGTGGAGCCGATCACGGGCATGAAATTGCTGTCGCCGTTCCACCGCGGGACGATGTGACCGTGCAAGTGGTCAATACTGCCGCCGGCGACTGGGCCACCGAGATTGAAGCCGAGGTTAAACGCGTCCGGTTTCAGTGCGGCGGTGAGCAGGCGCTTGGCGAAGGTGAGCTCCTCGAAGAGGTCAGCGCGTTCGGCGCGGGTGAGGTCGTCGAGATCGGAGACCTCGCGGAAAGGGACGGCGAGGAGGTGGCCGGGGTTGTAGGGAAACCGGTTGAGGACCAAATAGGACAACGGGCTGCGGTGGATAATGAGCGCGGCGCGATCGTCGCCGAGGGCAGGCAACTCCGTGAAGGGGCGCTTCATCGCGGCCGGATAACGCGGCGCTTCGATGTATTCCATGCGCCAGTAAGGGTGGAGCTGTTGCATGTGCGGTAGGGAAAAGGGGCGAAGGAAAGGGGGCGCCGAGCGGGAAGTCAAAGCCGCAGCGGAACGGGAGGGTCGGAGCGGGACGTTGGGTTAACCACGGATGGACCAGAATGAACACGGATCGGAACGAAGCCAAACAGGATGGGAGAAAAAAGGGGTGAAAGCTGGGGAACGAGAAAAACGTGCTTGAATCGTGGTATGACGATCGTCATCTAACTCGGGCTCCTGTGAACAGCAGGGGTTTTTCAATGCGCTATCCACCCGAACACAAAACTGCGACGCGCCGACGGATTCTTGAGGCGGCGGGGCAGGCGTTTCGTGAGCGCGGAGTGGCGGAAACCGGTGTGGATGAAGTGATGCGGCGGGCGGGGCTGACGCACGGGGGATTTTACGCGCACTTTCGCGACAAAACCGAACTGGTGGCCGAGGCGTGTGCGGCGGCGTTTGACACGGCTGTGCCGAATCTGGAGCGGATTGCGGCGTTGCCTTCTCCGGCGGCGCGGGCGCGGTTGCTGATCGATAGTTACTTAGCCCCGCGGCATCGGGACAACCGGGGTGCGGGGTGTATGGTCGTCGCGGTCGCGGCGGACATGGCGCGGTTGCGCGGGGCGGCGCGGGTGGGCTACTCGCGGGGTTTCGCGCAGCATATCGACCGGTTGTGCGGTGCGTTGCGCTTGAGTGACGACGCTAGCGTGAATCGGGTGCGCGTGACACAGCTGATGAGTTCACTGGTGGGGGCGCTATTATTTGCGCGGGCCATCGATGATCCGGTGCAAAGCGATGCGATTCTGCACTCGATGCGCCGGTGTTTGCGGGTGGAGTTTGGTGGCGATGCCGCGGTCGCAACCCGAGTGAGGACCAACGGAAGGGTTGCGGCCCACGATTTTTTTCACGCTGTCTGAGAACACTATTCTATGAGCAATTCATTTATCACCCCACCTCGTCGTCGCGTGGTCGTCACGGGCATTGGCGCGGTCACACCCTGCGGAAACACCGCGCCGGACACGTGGGCCGCGCTCATCGCGGGCCGCAGCGGAATTGGCCCGATCACGCGATTTGACGCGACGGGCTGCACGGCACGGATCGCGGGCGAGGTGAAGAACTTTGACCCGGCGCGGCTCTTGCCGACGCCCTTGCACCCCCGCGGTCCTGGGAGCGAACCGATGACGCAGGCGCTGACGCAAAAGGACGTGAAGAAGTTTGGGCGTTTTACGCACCTTGGCGTCGGGGCGGCGATCGAGGCGTATGCAGATTCTGGACTCGATGCGCACCGGGCGACGCTGGATGCCGAACGCATGGGCGTGAATCTCGGCGTGGGGCTGGGCGGATTGCCGGAGATGGAGGCGATGCACGATACGTGGAAGGCCGGAGGGTTTCGGAAAATATCGCCGTTCTTCATTATTCAAATCGCGCCCAACCTGCTCGCGGGCCAAGTGAGCCTGTTGCTCGACGCCCGGGGGCCGAACATGAGCGTGGCCTCGGCGTGTGCGACGAGTGGACATGCGCTCGGCGAGGCGGCGGCGGCGATCGCGCGGGGCGATGTCGATGTGATGGTGGCGGGCGGGGCGGAGTCGACGGTGACGCCGCTGGCGATCGGGGCGTTTGCGCAGATGCGGGCGCTCTCGACGCGGAACGAGGCACCGGAAAAAGCCTCGCGGCCCTACGACAAGGACCGCGATGGTTTCGTATTGGGCGAGGGCTCGGTGGTGTTCATCCTCGAGGAATGGGAACATGCGCAGCAACGCGGCGCGCGGATTTATGCGGAGTTGCGCGGTTACGGTGCGACGGCGGATGCGTTTCATTTGTCGTCCTTGGCGCCGGGTGCGGAAGGCTCGGCGCGTTCGATGAAGGCCGCGCTCACGCGTGGCGGGCTCGGGGCGACGGACGTTGATTTTGTGTCGGCGCATGCGACCTCGACTCCGGGCGGCGACGGGGAAGAGGCGACGGCGATCGCCTCGGTGTTTGCGGACAACAAAGCTAGCCTCCACGTGAGCGGCGTGAAGTCGATGACCGGGCATTTGCTCGGTGGGGCCGGCGCGATGGGGGCGATGGCGGCCGTCTTGGCGATCCGCGATGGGATCGTGCCACCGACGATCAATCTCGAAAACGTGGATCCGGCGTGTGCGGCGCTCGGATTGAATTTCACGCCAAATGTGGCCGTGCGAAAGCCCGTGCGCGCGGCGCTCGCGAATTCGTTTGGCTTCGGCGGCACCAATGCGTCGGTGGTCTTTGCGCGCGTGTGAGGGGTGGAAGGCCGACGGTGAACATCGAGGACATTCCGTTTAACCGACTGATTGGTCTGCAGCGCGAGCCGGCGGGAGGGGAATTTACGGTGAGCCTCCCGGCGGACGCGCGCTATCATAATCACCTCGGGATGGTGCATGCGGCGGCGCAACTCGCCGTGGCGGAAGCGGCGAGTGGCGACTGGATGTTGCGGAATTTTGGCGACCACGCGGAGGAGTTTATCGCGGTCGTACGTCGGATGGAGACGAAGTTTAAGCATCCGGCGCGTGGGAAAATATTTGGCAAAGCGGTCGGCGGTGCGGCGGTGCGCGCGCAATTGGCGGCCGACATGGCGACCAAGCGGGCGTGGTTCTTTTCGCTGGGGGTGGAGGTATTTGACGAGACGGGGGCGCACACGCTCACGGGAAGAGTGGAGTGGTTTTTGACGCGACGACCGGTGGCGGGCGCGTAGTTTGGCGAGCGTGCGAGCCGCAAATCGCTTTTGACAGAGGTGCCAGCTGCTTGCAGATCAGAATCCGTGCTGAAGGAAATCCGAAATGTCCGCCAGGAACACGGTGCGGGGCGGCGCCGGTGGTTTGAATCAGAGGGATTCGAGCTCGTGGTGTGGCACGATGCCGCTGGCGACTGCGAGGGGTTTCAGGTGTGCTACGATCTCGGGCGCGGTGAACATGCGCTGACGTGGCGGCCGAAATTGGGCTTTGCGCACAATCGTATCGACCAAGGCGACGATTCCCTCCGGGGAAATAAGATGACGCCGATTTTGGTGCCCGCTGGGGTGGTGCCTTGGTCGCAAATCGTGAGATTGTTCGGCGAACGCGGCGTGGGCTTGGAGTCGGGGTTGCGGGAGTGGGTCAGTGCGCGCCTCGCCGCGCGAAAGTAACGACCGCGATTTGATCGGGCTCGCTTTTGGTCGGGTCGTTTGTTCGTTAGCCGGTCGTGTCTGCGCTCTGGAGAAAACTCTCGTCGGAGGTGTCGTCGTCGTTTCTCGCGGCGCTGCTGCTGTGTGTGGGATTTTGGGGATTTGTGGCCTGGGACCAATCGCACTGGTGGCGGGTGAAGGCCGATTATAGCTTTGGCTGGCTCGTGCCGGCGTTTGTGATTTTCGCGATTCATGATCGCTGGTCGCGAATCGTTGGCGCGGCGGCGGCGTGTGCGGCCGAGGGCAGTCCTCGTGTGGCGGGTTGGCAGAAATGGGTGGTACGAGTCCTCGTGGGCGCGGCGCTGACGGGTGGGGCGGCAATGTTTTTACTGGGCGCATTTTATCGCGCGGGTGCGGGGACATCACAGCCCGGAACGCTCGCGATCACGTTGGGGATGATCGGTCTGTTGCTGCCGGTGTTGTGGCTGAACGCGCCGGAGGCGGTGTCGCCCATTCGGTCGAATTTTTTTTCCGATGCGCGGGTGCGATTGACGGGGTGGTTTGTCTTTCCCGTGTTGGTGTGGCTGGTGTCGGCGCCGATGGTGTCGGCGGTGGAGCAGCAGCTAAATCTGTTTTTGTTGAGAAAAGTCGTGACGGTTGTCGCGTTCGTTTTTGACGTACTTGGGCTGCCGATCGAGCAGCAAGGTAACGTGCTGGTGCTCCCGACGGGCAGCGTCGGCGTCGAGGACGCGTGCTCGGGGATTCGTTCGTTGACGGCGTGTCTGTTTGCCGGGTCGTTTTTATCGGCCGTTTTTTTGGAAAAGCTGTGGAAGAAAATCACCTTGGTCGGCGCGGCCATGTGCTTGGCCTTTATGACCAACCTAGGGCGCAGTCTCTTTCTGACGGCGTGGGCGTATGGCTACGGCCCGAGCGCGATCGAAGGGACGGTCCACGATTTCGCGGGCTACGCGGTGCTCGGGTTTACGGTGGTGGGTCTGCTCTGTCTGCTGCCCTTGCTGAATCTCACGATCTCGGTCGGGGGAAATCGCGGGCGGTCTGCACCTACGGTTTAGCGGCGGGCAGAATAACGACGCGTGAAGCGTGATCGGCGCCGAGGTAAGATTTGGCGAGTGCGGAAAGTTCGGCGGCGGTGATGGCTTCGTTGTCCGCGTAGCGCGACCGGGACCAGTCGAGGACTTCGGGTTTTTCCTGAGCGCGGGAGAGGACGCTCCCGAGCCAATAGCCGTTGGTGCGTGCGCTCTCGCGGAGGCCGGTGAGGAGGGGTTGCTTGGCGCGGTCGAGTTCTTCATCGGTCACACCCTTTTCCGCGAGGTTGGCGGCGAGGGCGGAGATCACGTCGAGGATTTTTTTGGCCTTTGCCGGTTCGACGGTTGTGCCGGCAATCATGTAACCGTAATCGGGATACAAATCGCTGGCGTTGCTGCCCGCGCCGGGGCTGTAGGCGTCGCCCAGTTCTTCGCGGACTTTTACTCGTAACCGATCGTTCAGGACATTGGCCAAGAGGTTGAGGCGACGTTGGCGGCGGATGTCCCGACCATCGGTGGTGGGCCAGTAGAGGCGGACATCCGCTTTTTGGATTTCCGTCGCGATCGGGAACTCACGACTAAACGGGGCGGACGGGAAGGAGACCTTTTTTAAATCGTCATGCGCTGGCTTCGGGTCGCGTTTAGGGAGGGCGCCGAGGGTTTGGGCGACGGCGCAGATGGCGGCCTCGATGTCCAGATCGCCCACGAGTGCGATTTCAATTGCGCCGCGCGCGAGCTGCGGGCCGACCCAAGCCTTCACTTCCTCGGTGTTGCGTTTGATCATCTCTTCTTTCGGAGGAAAGCCGAAGCGGGGGTCGCCGCTCACGAGCAGTCGCGCGATGTCGAGATTGTAGGGGCCGGCGGTGGTGTGCGCAAAACTGGTGAACATTTGGTCAAGGGATTTGCGCGACTGGCGCGCGGCTTCAGGTCGGTAGCCCGGGTCGGTGAGATGGGCCGTCACGAGTTGCAGTTGGAGCAGGAGGTCTGTGGCGTTGGTGCCGCCGCCCAGCGTGAACGCGTCGGCGCTGGCCCCGAAGCCGGCGCCGACTGTCTTGCCAGCGAGGATACGTCGGAGATCGTCGGCGCTGTGTTGGCCGAGTCCGCCGGACGTAAACGTCTGGCTCGTGAAGTAGCCGAGGCCCGGTTGATTTTTGGGTTCAGTCAGGCTTCCGCTGCCGACGCGGACGCCGACGCGGATGCTGTTGGCCTCGAAATCCGTTTTCTTGAGGTTGAGGCGGACGCCGTTGTCGAAGGTGACGAGGGTAATATCCAAGTCGGCGACATGGGAGCGTTTCGCGATTTTTCCGGGTGCACCGAAATCGGTGTAAGCCCACTTGAGATCAGCGATGGCCTCGGGAGCGGTGACGGTGGTGGCTTGAGTGCGGTCGAAGGCGGCGGCGATCGTCGCGGCGGCGGCATCACCGAGTTTTGCATTGCCGGTAACGAGGATGAGACGGTGCGGCGGGCTCCATGCGCGGCGGAGAGCGGCGAGGCAGTCGTCGACCGTTATTTTATCCAGGGCCGGTCCGAGCAGCGCGAGGTCGTCGGCCGGGGTGGTGAACACGTCACGGTCGAGGAGTTGTTGGGTGATCTCTTCGGCGAGGCCGTCGGATCGGCGGGTGGCGGCGGTCTTGGTGGATTCCTCGAGGTAATTGCGATAGTTGGCCGCGACCTCGGTGAGTTCGGCAGGGAGAAAACCGTGGGCCAGCGCGCGCCGGAGTTCCTGGTCGGCGACGCCCAACGCGGCTGCCCATTGTTCAGCTTTGCAGGTGAGGGCGACGGTCGTCTGGCGATAAAAATTATAGGACTCACCGGTGCCGGCGCTGCCCCGGGAAAACGGGGCGTTTTCTTTTTTAGCCAAAATGGAAAGACGGCGGTTGATGATCATGTCCGCCAAGGAGCGGGGCAGGTTTTTGCGGCGATTGGCGGCAGAGTCTGGTTCGTGCGTGTAGGGCGTGACGGTCGCCAATTGGACGCTGGTGCTCGGGGCCTCGGATTCGAAGTGGTAGAACACGCGGGTGCCCTCGGCGGTCGAGAGATTCCCGCGGTCGGGTGCTGGCCGCGTGGGGCCGCGTGCCTTGAGCGGTGTAAACGCGCTCACGATTTGTTGTTCGACTGCGGCGACGTCGATGTCGCCGACGATCACGACCGACATGAGTTCCGGGCGATACCACGTATTATAAAAATCGACGAAACGTTCGCGCCCGGCTGTGGCAATGATCGTGGCGTCGCCGATCGGAAAACGCTGCGGAAAGAGCGAACCGCCCAAAAGGAATCCATAGGTGGCGAGTGCGGTGCGGTAGCCGACCGAGTCCCCGGTGCGTTTCTCACTTAAGATGATGCCACGTTCCCTCTCAATTTCGGGTGCCAAGAGGAGCAGGCCGCCGGCATAGTCGTTTAGGACGCGCAAACCCTCGGCGAGGGTGGGGGCCTTCGTATCGGGTAATTCCAAGAGATAAAGGGTGCGCTCGAAGCCGGTGGAGGCGTTGGTGTCGCCGCCGAAGTTCATGCCCATGCGTTGAAAAAATTCGACGAGTGTACCGGGGGCGTAGTGTTCGCTGCCGTTGAAGGCCATGTGCTCGAGAAAGTGAGCGAGGCCGCGTTGGTCGTCAGTTTCGTGGAGTGAGCCGGCCTCGATGAGGAGGCGGAGTGAAGCGCGTTGTTTCGGCTCGGCATTGGCGCGAAGGGCGTAGCGGAGACCGTTGGGTAGGGTGCCGTAGCGGACGGCAGGGTCGGGTTTGAGATCGCTGCCCTCGTGGGCGAAAGGGATCGCCCCGCAGAGGGGAAGTGCGAGGCCGAAGGAAAATGCGAGCAGGACGGATTTGAGAAACGGAAGGGCCATCAGCGTATCACTGCAAGAGGCCTCTTAGGGTGCAAAGAAAATGAAGGAAGACGTTTTCCTTTGCGCCGATGGCGGCTTTTTGGCCAATACGGCCTTGTCGCGCGATGATTTGGTTTTACCGATTTTTCTTCATACCTGTGCTGCTCGCAATGGCGCCGGCCTACCTCTGGCGGATGCGGCGGCGCGGGGGCTACCGGGAGAATTTTGGACAGCGCTTCGGGGGACATCCGCGATTGGCGAAGAAAACGGCGGGCACGCGGCGCGTGTGGCTGCAAGCGGTGAGCGTGGGTGAGATGCTGGCGATCGGGCCGTTGATCGAGGCGTTGCGGCGCGATGGCGTGGAAATTTATCTCACCACGACGACCAGCACTGGCTATCACCTCGCGCGTGAACGCTACAGCGGGAGCACCGCCGGTATCGCCTATTTTCCCATCGATTGGTGGCCGTTTTCAGTCCGGGCTTGGCAGCGGATCGCACCGGACCTCGTGATCCTGACGGAAGGCGAGCGATGGCCGGAGCATATGCGCCAGGCGGCGACGCGCAAGGTACCTGTGCTCTGTGTCAACGCGCGGCTCTCCGACCGTAGTTTTCAGCGCATGAAGTGGTTCGCTCCGGCGGCTCAACTCATGTTGGACGGTGTCACCCGCTTGTTGCCATCCTCCACGCAGGACGAGACGCGGTTTCGCGAGCTAGGAGTTCCGGCGGAGCACCTGACGATGACGGGAAACATTAAGCTGGACCTGCAGATCCCGCCGCTCGCCGATCCGGAGCGCGCCGAATTGCGGCGAGAACTGGGTCTGTCCGACGGTCTCGTGCTGCTCGGTGCTTCGACTTGGCCGGGAGAGGAAGACGCCATGCTCGGGGCTCTGCGACTCACACGCGAGTACGGGGTGCGCTGTTCGCTGATACTGGTGCCGCGGCATGCGGAGCGGCGCACCGAGATCGAGCGGTTGTTGCTGAAGGCTGGGTTGAGCTATCATTTTCGATCGAAAGGTCCGGCCCCCGACCGAATTGACGTACTGGTGGGAGACACTACCGGCGAGCTGAGAAAAATAACGCAGTTGGCCGATATCGTGTTTGTGGGGAAAAGTTTGCCGCCTCACACTGAAGGTCAGACGCCGGTCGAGGCGGCAGCGCTGGGGAAACCGATTCTCTTCGGTCCGGGCATGGGGAATTTCCGTCTACTCGCACGCGATCTGCTCGCGCGCGGTGCGGCGCGGGAGGTCTCCGACGCCGCGGCGTTGGCGGCAGCGGTGCAGGAACTCATGCGCGACTCTGGACGGCGCGAGGCGCTGGCGGCGGCGGCGTTAGTGTGGCGGGCGGCGAATGTCGGGGCCATGGAAAGAACGTTGGTGGTGATTCGCGAAGCGTTGGCGAAGGTGGGTTAACGGGACGAAACGGGGCGTTGGCGAGGCGCTCCGCACACGCTTAGACGAGCGGGACGCGGCGGACGGGGCGACGGACGGGGCACTGGGCTTGACAAGGATTCTGGGTGCCCGATAGGTTCCGCCCCTCTTTAACAACCACTCTCAAATGGTGGGCCGTCTGGCCCGCTTTTTTTTTCCCATAAATCCAACCTATGAGCAGCGAAATTCTTTCCGTCCTGGAATACATGGAGAAGGAGAAGGGCATTCCACGTGCCGACATGATCTCCACGATTACGAATGCGCTGAAAACGGCCGCCCAGAAGGGCATCAACTCCGGTCAGGAGCTGAAAATCGACATCAATCCCAAGAACGGCCAGCTCCACGCTTGGGCCGTGGTCAAGGTCGTTGACTCCGTCAGCAATCCTAAGACCGAAGTTCACGTCGAGAAGGCACAAGCGTTAAAGGCGGGCGCTGTCATCGGCGACCTGATTGAAAAAGAAATTGATCCATCGACGCTCGGCCGCATTGCCGCGCAGACGGCGCGTCAGGCGGTCATGCAACGTCTGCGCCAGTTCGAAAAAGACCGTATTTACGACGACTTTAAGGATCAGGTCGGCAACATCGTCACCGGCACGGTCCGCCGTCGTGAACGCAACGATCTCTACGTAGACCTTGGCAAAGCTGAGGCCATTATGCCGGGTAAGGAGCAGGTCCCAGGCGAGGAATACCAGCCTGGCGAGCGCATCCGCTGCCTCTTGGTTGAAATTCAAAGCACGCCGCGTGGTCCTGAGATCATTCTCAGCCGCGCGAGCCCCAAGTTTGTGCGGCGTCTTTTCGAGCTCGAAGTCACCGAGGTCGCCGACGGCACGGTAAAAATCGAGGCGTTCGCCCGTGAGCCGGGTTATCGCACGAAAATTGCCGTGACGAGCAGCGATCCGAAGGTGGATCCCGTTGGCGCGTGTGTCGGCGCCCGCGGCGCTCGGGTGAAGACGATTGTCCGCGAACTGGGTGGCGAGAAGATCGACATTATCAAATACTACGCTGACCCGAAAGAGATGATTATCGAGGCGCTCAAGCCAGCGGTGCCACGGGAGATCGTGCTGGACGACAAGACCCACCGGATTCTCCTGAAAGTCGCGACGGATGATCTGGCCATCGCGATCGGTCGCAAAGGTCAAAACGCGCGCCTCACGTCGCGCCTGATCGGCTGGCGTCTGGATATTGAGGAGTTCCGTGCCGTCGGCGCTGATCCGGAGGGCGATGCGAAGCGTAAGCTGGTCGCCACGCTCGGGATCGCTGAGCCAATTGCGCTGCGTCTCGTCAAGGCGGGTTTTGTTTCGCTCGAGCTGTTCGAGGGCGTCGAGGCCGACGACCTTGTGGGCGCCGGTTTCACGAACGAAGAAGCTTCAGATATTATTGGACGAGTCGCCGGTGCGAAAGCCTGAGCCCGTCCCCAGATTACTCACCGACTAACACCGACCGATCACGAATGAGCCTCCGCATCCACGAACTCGCCAGACGAATCAATATGGAGGGCAAGGAACTTCTTGCTCTGCTGAAGGCGCGCAATTGGGTGTCGGCTGATACCAAGTCGGTTTCCAGCACCGTCAGTAAGATCTATATTGAGGAAATCGAAAAAGAGTTTGCGGCTGCGATTGCAGCGGTCGCCGCTGCCTCCGC
>CAMATV010000016.1 GCA_945861235.1 Opitutus sp. GAS368 | reverse complement strand
ATCGATACGATTTTCATGGATGCGGTGGGTTGGGGATCTGAGTTTATGGATGGCTACTGCTGAGACAGAATTGAATTTTCACGGGGATGAGACCCGAGAGTGCGTAAGGGAGAGAGGGCGAAAACACCAAGGGAGGTCTTGCTCCTAGGTAACTGGATTTGCGGGGGAGGGGCTTAACAGGAGGGGCATGGTGGGAGCTGGATGAGTTAGCCGTAAATCAGTCGATTTTGAGAGGGCGGCGGGTTCGGCTGATGAGGGGGATTTGGGGCGGGGAACAACTGCGACGGAAGGGGGGGGGGCGGGCGCGAATCGAGGCTCTGCTTGCCGTTTGGGGGCAAGCAGCGCGGGGTGGGGCGTACGGGTGCTGACCTCCGGACCGCTCGGAGTCAAGGAGCCAGCGTTTTTAGAACAGCGTTTTTAGAATTTTCTCAGGCAGGCTCGTGTGCGTCGGCTGGCACGTCGTCAGCCGCGAGGCGGCTTGGGCGGTGTCGGCGGCACGGTCGGTGGGGTCGGCGGCGGCCGGTGGGTGGCTCTGGTCGTCGGGGCGGGTGGGCTATGTCCAGAAGACCGGTTCGCTCGCGGCGGCGGCGGGCTGGGTGTAGTCGTCGGTAAACCACAATTCTCCTTGCCCGGCGCTCCGCGAGAATGAGTGCCTCGACCGCTTCGTCGGTGCGCTGCGCCGAGTGGTGCGGCCGGTGGCTGCGCCGCTGCCAGCAAGCCCGCCAAACCGAGTGCGGCGCAGCGCTCCAGATGTTTGTAGCCGGTCTCGCGGCTGATGCCGAACTGTTCGCACAGCTCGGTCACGGTAAAGCGCCCGCAACGCGCGAGGATCACGCATCGATTGATCTCTTCGCCGGAGGTTACGTTGGTCCAGGGCATCGCCCTATGTGTAACCTATCTCTCCGGCTGATCACAGGGTAGCTCGCCCCTCGAATTCCAATCTAAGTTCTCCTGCCAAGCCCTCTCCACGCCTGCGCCTTCAGTCGCTAGCAAGTACAAATTGCAAAGTGTGACCCTTTTTTATGTCCTCGCCGCCACCACTGGCGCGGGGCACCTGCCGGTGGGTTTCGCGTTGGCGACGACGGTGCGGTCTCATGGCGGGTGATACGAGGTGGTGCTCCACCGGATCACCGTGGTGCTGCGCTTGCGCGCCGAGCGCAGGAAGTCCGGTAAATGATAATCCTGCGGCCGGCGCTCGGCGCGTTTGTGCTGCCCGCAGAGGAAAATCGCCAGCGCGCGCAGCGCCGCGTAGCAGGGCGGAGCGTTCGGATCGCGCACCGGGCTGTCGTCTTCGCGGTAGGTGCGGTCACACCATCTGAAACCGCCGCTTGAATGTCGGCGGTTTTTTTGTGCCTGTTATCCCATGCTACAATCGCTTCGCATCCGCAATCTCGCACTCCTCGAAGAGGTCTCACTCGACTTTGAGGCCGGCTTCACCGCCGTCACCGGCGAGACGGGCGCGGGCAAGAGTATCTTGCTGGGTGCACTGAGCCTGCTAGCGGGCGAACGTGCCGACAAAAGCGTCATTCGACAGGGAGCCCCGTCTTGCGAGGTCGAAGCGGCACTCTATTTCGAGGATCCGACACAGATTGCTGGCGTGCTCGGTGCACTCGAGCTTCCGCCGTGCGAAGACGGGTTGCTCATCCTCAAGCGCAGTCTGGCACGGGAAAAAGCGCCTAAGATCACGATCAACGGTAGTCTGGCTACGCTGTCCGCGTTGCAGCGATTGGGTGAGCATTGGGTCGATTTCCACGGGCCGAGCGAGCCGCGCCGGTTACTCAAGGAAAGTTGTCAGCTCGATTTGCTGGATCTGTTCGGGCGCTGTGGGGCAACCCTCGCCTCCTATCAGGGGAAATACCGGACTTGGCGAGAATCTGTGAATGAGCACGAGCGGATCGCGCACGAGACGAGATTATCGCCCGAGCAGATCGATTTTTTACGCAATCAACTCGCCCGCATCGCTGCGCTGGAATTGACCGACGAGGCGATCGAGGCGCTGGAGCGGGATTTTCAGCGCATGAGCCGGGCGCAAGAGTTGATTGAGTTGTCGTCGGCGCTGGCGGCGGGCCTGACGGGTGAAGACGGCGTGCAATCGCGAGTGGGCGCGCTGTTGCGTGAGGCCCGCCAACTTGAGTTGATCGACACAGCGAGCAAGCCGTTGGCGGATCGGCTCTCCTCTGCCGCCGTGGAATTGAATGACCTCGGTGCGGAATTTTCGGCGTTGAGCCAGCAGTTGCAGTTCGATCCGGAGCAAGCCGAGCAGCTCACGTCCCGCATGAATACGTGGCAGGAGTTGAAGCGGAAGCACGGTGGCGAAGTTTCCGCCGTGATGGCGGCGCGCGATGAGCTCGAGCGACGGCTCGAGGTGCAAGGGGATATCGAGGGCACACTCGCGCGCCTTGAAAAAGAAATTGCCGCGACGGAGCG
Organism: Opitutus sp. GAS368; assembly: GCA_945861235.1. Lineage (GTDB taxonomy): Bacteria > Verrucomicrobiota > Verrucomicrobiia > Opitutales > Opitutaceae > GAS368. The sequence goes on along the minus strand of CAMATV010000016.1, from coordinate 16,866 downwards.
GGCGGCGAAGCAAGAGGCGCAGGCGTTGCGAACCGCGCGCGAGAAGGCGGCCAAGGAGTTGTCCAAGGTTGCGGCCAAGGGTATCGCCCAGCTGGGTTTCAAGAAGGCGGATTTTTCCGTGCGTGTCGTGAGCCTCGCCGAAATGGGGCCAACCGGTGATTGCGGGTGTGAGTTTTTGTTCTCACCGAATGTAGGGGAGGCTCCCTTACCCCTGAATCGCGTGGCGTCGAGCGGTGAGCTGGCCCGCGTGATGCTCGCGCTGAAAACAGTCCTGGCCGATCTCGATGGCGTTCCGCTGCTCGTGTTCGACGAGGTCGATGCGAACGTCGGCGGTGAGATCGGCCGCGTGGTCGGGGAGAAAATGGCCGCGATTGCGCAGAGCCACCAAGTCTTGTGCGTGACGCATCTGCCGCAGGTCGCGGCGCAGGCGACGTGTCATTTGGTGGTGACGAAGGATCAATCGAAGGATCGCGCCGTCGTGACCATCGAACCGATCCAAGCGAGTCGGAAGGCCCGGGTCAGCGAGCTCGCGCGGATGCTGGGCGACAGCAAGGCGAAGAGCGCGCTGGCCCACGCGGAGGAATTGTTGAGCAAGATTTGACGCGACTTCCCTCCGGGCCACGTTGGTGCCTCCCAACACAAGCCCGCAAGATTTGAGGGCTGAGCGCTGAGGGCTGAGCGCTGAGAAAGCCGCCAAAGGTGGATCTGGGCTCAGGTGTGACGGTACGCTTTTTGGCTCTGAAAATGGTCGCTCAGCTCCGGACCGGACGCTCAACCCTCAACTGCCTGGATGCGGCTAAGCCCGGAAGCTACGCCACATGGCGAGCGGGATGCTCCCGATGGCGATGCAGAGCAGTTGGCTCCCGGCGAAGGCGAGCAGCCACGGAAACGCCGAGTCCATGAAGCCGTAGCTGTGCAGCCCGACGCCCAGCATGTTGACGCCAAACCAGCTCCACGCTGTGATAACGTTACCGAAGACGGCAAGGACGGCGAGACCGCGTTGTTTCGCCAATCCGCCCCAGCGCGCGTGGAGATAGATGGCGTTCCAAATTACGATCATGAGGGCACCGTTTTCTTTCGGGTCCCAGCCCCAGAAACGGCCCCAAGACTGGTCGGCCCAGATGCCGCCGAGGATGGTGCCGACGAGGCTGAACAGTGCGGCGAAGCACACGATGCCGTAGATCATGCGTGAGAGGGCATCGGCGGTGGCCTTGTCGAGGGACTTGGTGAAGACGCCGCGGAAAATGTAGATGATCGCCAGAAAGCCCGCGAGGAAGGTCGCTCCGTAGCCGGCCGTTACCGTGACTACGTGGGTCGCGAGCCAGAAGTTCGAATCCAGCACGGCGCGCATCATCTCCAAGGTGTCTCCGCCGAGGGAGAGGTAGTAGCCGATGAGCAGCGTCGCAAATCCGACGAGGCCGCCGGCCACGGAGCCGATGGCGTTGCGATAAATGTATTCCAGCGCGAGGCAGAAACCGACGGCGATCCAGCCGACGAAGAGCGCCGAGGAGTAGAGGTTCGTGACGGGCGGGCGACCTTCGAGCCACATCCGGGCGAGGAGGCCCGCAGTCGCGAGCACCCAAGCGATCCCGAGGAGCCAGAAAGCCGCGCGACCGAGCTCGTCGGGCCACACGAGCCAAGAAATGACTGCGATCAGAAACGCGAGGACGTAGAGAATCATCGCGGTGTAGAAAGGCTGGGCAGAGTTGTAGCGCGCCTCGGCGTCGCATTTCACCAGCGACTGGGGAAAATTTCTTTCGAGCTGCGCGCGGTAGAGGCGGAGGATTTCGTTGAATTCTTTCGGCTGATCGGCTTTCCACGTGCGCGCCAAACCGGCGTAGACCATAATCGCGGGATTGATTTGGCCAGTGGGAAACGAATCGAGGAGGGACTCGCCGACTTTCTTCCAGCCCGTGGTGTTGCTCTCCCCATCGGAGGGTGGGACGGCGAGGAGATAGGCGAGTTCGCCCATGCGTGAAAATCGCCCGCCGGACTCCATCATTTGGGCGGCGAGGGCGGCATCGTAGGGCTGTCCGGCTTCTTTCGCCCGGACTGCGGCGACACCTGCGGTAACATTTTTCTGATACGTCAGCAGTTCGCTGAGAAAGTCTTGGTGATCGGGGGCGACCATGCTGGCCTTGAGACGGATGTAGAGGCCGAGATTGGCGTAGAGTTGGGCGACCGCCTTTTGGAACGGAGTGCGGATCGCGGCTTCGACGGGCTCGGCGAGGCGGGCTTGGCGCTGGAGTTCGTCGATTTTTGGTTCGAGCTGGCGAAACGAGAAGCGACGTTTGGCGCGACCGTCCGCGGGCGTGAGGCTGAAAATCGCGAGGAGGTCGGGGTGGTTGATTTCGAAGTGTTGGTAGGCGTCAGCGCGTGAGCTGCGAAAGAGGACGTCCAGCAACCACTCGTTGGGCGTGAGCTTGGTCTCGTCGGGAGCGGCGATGCTCTGGCTGCTCTGAAGGACGACGAGCGCGGTGCGGGCGACGGTATCCACGGGCTTGACGCGCCCGTTGACGACGACGGGGAGGCGACCGAAAGCGGCGAGGTCGAAGTCGGTTTTATTGCGCTCGGGCAGGAGGGAGCGAGCGACGAGCGCGAGGCCGAGCAGGAGGAAGAGGAGCGGAAGGCGTTTTTTCATACGACGGCGGGTTTGGCGGTGGTGCGGCGTTTTGCGATGAAGGCGCGGAGGCTCAGGCCGAATTGAAGGAGGAGGCCGAAGGTCATCATGATGCAGGCGATGTAGGGCAGCAGCCAGCTGGGATTCCGCACGACCTGCAGGCCGGTCTGACCCCGCGAGCTATCCATCTGATATTGGAAAAACGTGTAGCCGCCGTAGCGCAGAGGGTTGTTCATGTAGATGAGAACTTCCCGGTCGTCGCGGCCGTCCGGGGTGGTGAGCTTGATCCGGCTGGAGAAATTCTTGGGGAGATCGGTTCCGACGTAGATGTCGTGCGTCACCTTGAGCAGCTGCAGGGAAAACGGTTTGTAAGCGCGGGCGATGCGCAGTTCCAACCGCCACGTGCGGCCGGCGTGAGACAAGGTTTGCGGCGCACCGAGATGGGGCGAGACGAGCCAAGAGCCGAGTGAGCCCTCGTCACTGATGAGTTCCACGACCGCGGAAGGCACGTTCATTTCGTTCATCTTGTAGGTGAGCGGGAGTGGCGTCACAGCGACACTGCTGCCGATGCCCCGCGTCGCGACCGGCACGGCGGCGGCGGCGGGCGAAAGTGCAGCCGCATCGCGACGGGCGAGGGTGGTGTTGGGGAAGTAGGCTTTCGTCGCCACGCGGAACGGCAGTTTCGGGTGTTGGATGAGGGCAGCCTTGGCGAGCTTGGCATCGGGGATCGCCACGACCTCATCCATCTTCGGGTCTGTGGTGTCGATGACGGCGAGTTCGTAGAGGCGAAAGCTTTCGGAGTAGTTTTTCGTATCGCCCTCGGAGATCGTCATCTGAAAATCTTCCTGCCAGAGGCCCGTGAAAAGTTCGCCCAGCAAGAGCACGATCAGACCGGAATGCGTGAGCTGGATGCCGGCTTTACGCCACTCCAGTTTGAGCCGGTAGACGTGCGCCGAAAGGAGGTTGATGAGGAGCAGGCCGCCGACGAGGTAGCCGCCGGGGAGCGGAATAAAAATGCCGCCGACGTGCCAGATCGCGATAAACGAGCGATAAAACTCTTCCTGGACGGCATAGATGCCGAGGTCGACTTGCGCGAGGGTCGACGCGAAGACGAGGATGAGCGAGAGCGCGAGGAGGACGACGGTGAGTTTGAGCGAAACGAAAAAATCGCGGACGGAACGAACGGCAAGATTCATGGCGTAGAGGGGGGCTTCACAGTCTTCAGGAACGTAAGAAAGGCCGGCTTTTCTTTGGTGAGCTCAGTGGCCGGGCCCGTGAGCTTGACGAACCACGTGCTCCCACGGAACGGAATGATCGCACCGAGGACGCGCTGTTGGCCGTTTTCAAAGTCGACGACGGCGAACGTGAGTCCGCTGTTTTCGAAGCGGGTGATGGCGGTGGCGAGATCGGCGTCGCTGGCGGGGGAGAGTTGGATTTGTCCGCGCCAGCGGTTGATGTTGGCGGGTTCGCCGCCGACATCGCCGGGGAAGGCTGTGATCGACAAGTCAGCGGGCGGGCCGCCGTCGGTCGGGACTGCGTAGCTGCCCTTGCGCATGGCCGTGGCGGGCTTCGCTTGCCAGTGGGCGGGAGCGGTCCAAGTCAGGCTCTCGCCGTCGGCCGTGGGGACAGGGGTGTTGGCCATGGTAGCGGGGCCGGCGGCCGCAGGGCCCTTCGCCGCTGCGCTGGCGGCGGGTGGAGTTTCTTTGGCGACGCGGTACGTGGTGACCTCAGGGTCGCTGCAGCCGCTGACAGTAAAACACAACGCCGCCGTGACGGCGAGGGGAAGGATCGTGAAACGCATGAGTACATGAAAATTTCGGGTTTGTTGCCCGACCGCAAACCAAACTAGTCGATTCTCGACCACCGCATCGTTTGTGAACGCGCCGGTGATAAGACTGTTGTGTTTAGCGCAGCGGCAGGTCGGCAAGGGACGGCCCTGCACTCCACTGAACTGTTGTGCTGAGTCGGCCCAGCGCTGACTGATCAGCGATCGGAACCAAGCAAGCTCGGCGCTCACCCCAGCGCCGGACTTTTTCTTTTGCGGCGGACAGAGGCACGCGAATAGTGACGGTATGACGCTCACGCCTCTCGGCGATTCCGCCGTTGTTGTCGCGCTCGATTCCGGCCTCGACGAGACGGGGCTGCGGCGAGTGTGGGCGTTAGCTGCGGCGCTCGAGCGCGACCGACCCGCGGGCGTGGTCGATGTTGTGCCGGCGTTTGCGAACGTGACCGTGTTTTACGACGTCGCGCAGGTCGGTGGATATGAGCGGCTGTGCCGGGAGATCGCGACGCGGGCGGAACGCGTGGAGACGGCCGACTTGAGGCGGGAAGGGAGGGTGATTGAAATTCCGGTGTGCTATGGTGGCGAAGGAGGGGCGGACCTCGCCGACGTCGCCGCACAGGCGGGGCTCAGTTCCGAGGAAGTCGTGGCCCTGCACGCTGGAGGTGACTACCTCGTGCAGGCGATCGGATTTGCGCCCGGCTTTGCTTATCTCGGTGGTCTGCCTGAGAAAATCCACACGCCGCGAAGGCCGACGCCCCGCACGGCGGTGCCGGCGGGGACAGTGGGAATCGGTGGCGCGCAGACGGGGGTCTATCCGCTGATGACGCCGGGCGGTTGGAATCTCATTGGGCGCACGCCGTTGCGACTCTTCGACGGAGGACGCCATGAGCCTGCGCTCTTGCGGGCGGGGGACCGGGTGACGTTTCGCGCGATCAACGCGGAGGAGTTTGCCGCATGGCGATAACGGTTATTCGGGCCGGGATGCTCACGACGGTGCAGGACCTCGGGCGGCGCGGCCATCGCGCAGCGGGCGTGCCGCTCGGCGGAGCGATGGATGCGATGGCGCTGCGCGTGGTAAATTTATTGGTGGGCAACGCGGAGGACGCGGCCGCGCTGGAATTCACACTGACGGGGCCGGAACTCGTATTCACCGCCGACACCACGATTGCGATGGGAGGCGGAGATTTCGGTGCCGTGCCCAGGTGGCAACCGGTGCGCGTGCGCGCCGGTGAGCGCGTGAAATTTGGCGCTGCGCGGACGGGCTGTCGCGGTTATCTCGCGGTCGCCGGTGGCCTCGATGTCCCCGTCGTCTTGGGTGGACGGGGCACGTATTTGCGAGCGGCGCTGGGTGGACTGGAGGGGCGCGCGCTGCGCGACGGCGATGAGCTGCGCGCCGCAGCGGTCTCCCGGCAGATGGTGGATCGCTGGCATCTCGATGAACGGATGTTGCCGTCCTACTCGGCTGCACCGACGGTGCGAATCGTCCGCGGTGCGCAGGCAGGCGAGTTTGACGGCGCGCTGACCACGGCGGGGTTTAAGGTGACGTCGAAGTCGGACCGCATGGGCGTGCGTTTGGCCGGACCGGCGGTGGTCCGTCGTGACGCGGGAGAACTCGTTTCCGCGACCGTCGCGCCGGGGACGGTGCAGGTGCCCCCAGACGGACAACCGATCGTGTTGATGGCGGATGCCCAGACAATTGGCGGGTATCCGCAAATCGCTCACGTCATCAGCGTAGATCTGCCGCTCGTCGCGCAGCTGAAACCGGGCGACACGCTGCGTTTTCGGGAAGTAACGCTGGAAGCGGCGCACCAACTTATTCTGGACCGCGCGAGAGCCCTGGCCTTGCTGCGAGAGGGACTGGCCGAAAAGATGCGCTGACTATGTCGCTCCGCATTGATCTTAATTGCGATCTCGGTGAAGGCGCGGGGCACGATGCCGAACTGATGACGGTCATCACGTCGGCGAACATCGCCTGCGGCGCGCATGCGGGTGATGAGACGACGATGCAGGCGACCGTGGCGCTCGCGCGACAACACGGCGTGGCGATCGGCGCGCATCCGGGATTTGCAGATCGGAAAAATTTCGGGCGGCGGGAATGGGCCCTCGCGGCCTCCGAGGTGCGGGCCCTCGTGGAGCGGCAGGTGCGGGCGTTGCAACAGATCGGCACCGTGGTGCACGTGAAGCCACACGGTGCGCTCTATAATCTGGCGGCGCGAGACGCGGTCATCGCTGAAGCGGTCGCGGGAGCGGTCCACGCGGTCGATGCACGCTTGGTGATCTTCGCGTTGCGCGGCAGCGAACTGGTGCGGGCGGGGCGACGTGTCGGGCTGCGGGTCGCCGAGGAAGTGTTTGCGGACCGCACTTATCGCGCGGATGGCGCGCTGACGCCGCGAGCCGAAGCGGGAGCGGTCATCACGGATGAAGCGGTAGCGATCGCGCAGGCGTTACGGATGGTGCGGGCCGGAGCGGATACCATCTGCTTGCATGGCGACGGGGCGCACGCGGTGGCATTGGCGCGACGTTTGCACGTTGAGCTGCGGCAATCGGGAATCGAAATCAGAGCGTTTGGCGTATGATCACGTTACTCGGCCTGTTCGTCGTTGTAATCGGTTTCACGTTACGGGCCAATCCGCTGCTGGTCGTCGTCGCCGGCGGGCTCACCACGGGAGTGGCGGCGGGCTTTTCGTTCAACGAAGTCGTGGCGATGATCGGGCAGTTTTTCACCGACAACCGGGCGCTCATGTTGCCGATCATTTTGATGGTGCCGATCGTCGGCGTATTGGAGCGGCACGGTCTGCAGGAGCGGGTGGCGATGCTGATTCGGCGTGCCACTGCGGCGACGGCTGGGCGGGTGCTCTGGACCTATCAACTGCTCCGGGGTGTCACGAGCATGTTTGGGCTGAGCATCGGCAATCATGCCGCCATGGTCCGTCCGTTGATTGCACCGATGGCCGAAGGTGCCGCGTTGGTGCGGCCCGGAACGTCGAGCCCGCCGTCGCGCGACGAGATCCGGGCGCACGCGGCGGCGGCGGAGAACGTGGGAAATTTTTTCTCGGACGATATCGTCGTGGCGGTTGGCGCGTTGCTGCTGATCAAGGCGTTTTTCGACAATGCGGGTGTCGCCGTCGCCCTGAGTGACCTCAAGCTCTGGAGTCTCCCGACAGCTCTGTGGGTGGTGTTGGTGGGGTGGTGGCGGTATCGGCGACTCGATGCGCGATTGAAAAAGGCGGCGGCGGCGGCGAAGGAGCGTGCGCCGTGACGTTGCTGACGCTCGATCTGTTTCTCGTGGGGTGCGGCGTCGTCTTGGCGGCGGTGGGCGCGCTGGTCGCGTGGGATGTGACCCATCCGCAGCGATGGGGCTCGGCGATTTTTTGGTTGTTACTGGCGGTTGCGGTCGGCCTGGGCAAATGGCTCCCGCCGATCGCGGTGGGCTATGCCGTGCTCGGGCTCACGAGCTTGGTCGCGACCAAGCGGGTGGGTGCCCCGCAGTTTGCGCGGGTAGACTCTGCGGTGTTGACGAAACGCGCGGAGGTGCTCGGCAACCGGCTCCTGTGGCCCGTGCTGTGGGTGCCGGTCGTAGCGATCGTGGGCGGCGCGGGATTGGACTGGGTAAAATTCGGCGATGTCTCGCTGGTCAATCCGAAGCAGGTGGCGCAAAGCGCACTCGGGTTGGGTTGTGTCGTCGGCTTGGCGGCGGCGCTACGGACGACGGGTGAACGCCCGCTGGCCGCAGCGCGGGAGGGCGGGAGGCTGCTGCAATTACTCAGCTGGTCGCTGATTTTACCCGCGATGTTGGCGGCCCTCGGTGGCATCATGGCAAAAGCGGGCGTGGGGGGTGTCATTGCGGGGCTCGTGGCGACGGCGTTGCCGGTGCAGTTTCCGTTGGTGGCGGTGGTCGCGTACTGCGGAGGCATGGTGCTCTTTACGGTTTTGTTGGGGAACGCGTTCGCCGCATTTCCCGTGATGACGCTGGGAGTGGGATTACCGTTCATCGTGCAGACCCACGGAGGGGATCCGGCGGTGATGGGTACACTCGGGATGCTGAGCGGTTACTGCGGGACGTTGGTCACGCCGATGGCGGCCAATTTTAATGTCGTGCCCGCAAGGCTACTGGAGCTGAAAGACGACTATGCGGTGATCAAAGCGCAGGCGCCGTTTGCGGGAGCGATCTGGCTTTTTAATGTGGGGCTGATGTATGGCTGTGTTTATTGAAGGCGGACATTTTTAACTACGGAGCACACGGATGAACATGGATAAAAAACGCAGGACGGTGTTGGTCACCGGGTTTGAGGCGTTCGGCGGGGAGACGATCAATCCGTCGGCGGAGATTGCGCGCGCACTTGATGGAAAAATAATCGAGGGCCGAGCAGTGGTCGGCGCGGTCCTGCCGTGTGTGTTTGGCACGAGCGCGGAGGAGTTGCTACGGTGGTTGCGGGTGGTGCGGCCGGAGTTGGTTGTGTGCGTGGGGCAGGCGGGCGGTCGTTCAGCGATCACGCCGGAAAGAGTGGCGATCAACGTCGACGATGCGCTGATCCCCGACAATGCCGGCGTGAAACCGGTGGACGTGCCGATCATGCGCGGTGGTCCGGCGGCGTATTGGTCCACGTTACCGATCAAGGCCATCGTCGCTGGGCTCACCGCGCGAGGAATCCCCTCGGCGGTGTCGCCAACGGCCGGAACGTTTGTGTGCAACCACGTTTTCTACCGTCTGATGCGCGCACTCGTGCGCCGGAAAGGAGTGCGCGGCGGATTCGTGCACGTGCCTTTTCTTCCGCACCAAGCGAAACGCGGCCAACCGAGTCTCCCCCTTAGTGCGATGATCGCCGCGATCACTGGGGTGGTGGCGATTTCGCTGGTCACCCGCCGCGACATTCGTCGAGCGGGCGGTCAGACCCACTGAGCTAATGCGGACTGGTTGACTCGACAGCGAGCGCGCAGATGTCGTCGTCGAATTCGGGGTGCCCGGTGAAGGCCACGATCTCGTTGACGAGGCCTTGCAAGAGGGCTGCGCCCGAGGTGCCACGGTGTTGGGTGAGAAAAGCGCGCAGGCGGGCCTCGCCAAACTGCTGGCCGCTCGCATTGCCGGCTTCGAAGAGGCCGTCGGTGTAGCCGAGAAACACATCGCCGGGGGCAAAGACGCACTCGTGGTTCGTGTAGGAAAAATCCTCGATGAGGCCGGTGGCGGGCTCGGGATCGGACAGGGAGAGTTGGTCCACGACACCGGTGGCAGCCCGGAGAATAAGGGGCGGTGGATGGCCAGCGTTCCCGTAGGAGAGAGTGCGCGCCGTGGTATCGATCACGGCGTAGAAAGCGGTGGCGAAGACGGGCTGACCCGTCTGGTGCACGATGGGCATGAGGCTCCGGTTGATCTCGCCCAGCACTTGCGCAGCGTCACGGGCATGAGGGCCCACTTCCTCGACGATGCCGCGGATCAGTGCGGTCAACAACCCGGCGCGGACGCCGTGGCCCATGACGTCGCACACGAGGAGGCCGCACCGCGTGTCGGAGAGGCGGACGATGTCGAAGAAATCTCCGCTGAGCGTCGATGCGGGCACGTAGCGATGCGCGAAACGGAGCGCACTGTCGGCGGGGGCGACGCCGCGTGGAAACACCGGGTAAGGTTGCGAAAAAAACGCCTCCTGAATCTGGCGGGCCATCCGCACATCGGTTTCCATTTCCTCGGTCCGCTGCCGTAGTTCCTGTTCCATCCGTATGCGTTCGGTGATGTCGTGGCTGATACCGACGAGGCCGATGATGTTTTCGCGGATGTCTCGATACGGAACCTTGGTCGTCAACGACCAGTGGACCTGCCCCTGGGCACCGAAATCGGATTTTTCCTGATTGAGGACCGGGGTGCCGGTGTCGAGCACGCGCCGGTCGTCTTCCATGGCCTGCTGGCCGCGTTCACCGGGAAAAAAATCCAGCGTAGTGCGGCCGCGGGCTTCCTCTTGGTGTTCGACCTGGAGGATGTCGAGGTGGGCGCGGTTGTTGAGGACGTAGTGTGAAGCGAGGTCCTTGACGAAAATACGACTCGGGAGGTGATCGATGATAATGCGGAGGAGATTGCGCTCCTCGGTGAGTTTTTCTTCCGCCAGCTTGGTGGCGGTGACGTTGCGGGTAAGGCCGAACGTTCCGATGATACGACCGGTGTGGTCGCGCCACGGCATTTTTGTGGTGGAAACCCAAGTACGGGTGCCGTCGCGCATGGTGGTGTGTTCGACTTTGCCGATGATGGGGCGACCGGTGCGGATAATGACCTGTTCGTCGATGAAAGCTTGGTCGGCGTGTTCGCGGGAGAAGTAGTCGTAGTCGGTTTTACCCACACAGTCTTCCGGGCTGGCTGCTCCGAGGGAGCGAGCTTGGGCAAGGTTGTTGCGCACGAAGCGGCTCTGCAGATCCTTGAAATAAATCCGGTCGGGGATCGTGTCCATCAGGACGTGCAAAATGGTCGAATCGAGGGACTGCGCGGGAGCGGCAGTGGAGGAAAGATCGGGAGGCGTTTCGCTCATGAGAGCAGGGACGATGGCACGTTTGGGCGAGAGCACGCAATCACGCGATGAGCGAGCAGCGACGAACGAGCAAAATCAAGCGAAACGGTCGAACGTGCGGCCGGGAGCGCTGCCGGAAACGGACAGGCCGCACGCAGCCGTGTCCGTGGAGTTGAGAGCTGAGAGCCCGATTTACAGAGCGAAATAGCGCGGCGCAGGCCGGCAAACGCGCGTCACCCTTTGGGTTCGCTCTCCTCTCTCGGCACTTGGCTTTCGACTGCTAAGCAACAGCTCCGTGTTCGTAGTCCCGCCTTGGGACGGAATCCGTCAATCCTTCCGCCTAAAGGCGGGACTACGAACACGGAGAATCTTGGTTTCTTTCCGTCACGGGCAAACGTCGCTTTTGCGGTTGGGGCTGAATTTTCGGCTAAGCGCACAGGCCCCGTCCCGCGCGGGTGACGCTACTCTTTAATGATGGTGAACCGATCGCGCTGTTCGCCTTTGTCGTTCAGAAAAGTGAGGGTCAAGTTGAGCCCGTCAATGTCGAGGACCGAGGACCCGGCTTCGTTGAGGGAGATATAAAAGGCGGGGTGGTTGAGGGCAGGGGGCTTGGTCTTACTGCCGGCGTGTCCGGCACTGCCGGTGACGACGTTGATGTCCCCGAAGTGAGCGGTGCGGGCACGGGGCTTGCGATAGACGACCACGCCGTCGGCGCGCACTTCGCCTTTCTGTTTCACCATCGTGGCCGCGTTGAAGGTCGTGGATTTCCCGTAGTGGCCGTCGAGGAGGAACGAGCGTTCGTAAACGTGGGAATGACCGGTTAAGATGAGGTCGACGCCACCGGCTTCGAGGACGGGAAGGAAATTTTGGCGCATATCATTCATGCGGCCGGCACTGTCGCTGTCCTTGTCGGAATCGTGCGTGCCTTTTGTATACGTGGGGTGGTGGAAGAACGCGACGATCCAGTCGCGCTTCGTGGCGGCGAGGTCGGCCTTGAGCCACGTCATCATCGCCCCATCCAGCGAGCGGTCGGAGTCGTGGGAATCGAGGGAAATGAAGTGGGTATTGGCGTAGTCGAATGAGTAGTAGGCCTCGGTGCCCGAGGCGACGCCACCGGCTTCGCCGCGGGTGGGGAAGGTGAACGCGTTGTAGTAAACGCCGGATTGCGTGATCGAGTTGGCAGATTTTCCGTCGTGATTGCCGAGACAGGACCAGACCGGAACGGTGCGCAGGGTCTCGGGATAAATTTCGAAAATGGCTTTCTGATAATCGGTGTCGGTGCCGTCGGGGTAGGCGTTGTCACCGAGGAGAAGCCACAGGTCGGTGGCGCGTTTGTCGGTGAATTTGTAATACTGGTCGCGGACGGCTCGCTGGGTGTCGCCTTTGGTGCCGGGGTCGCCGAGCACCCACACGCGCGTCGGTTGGGAGGAGCCGGATTCGGGTGGGGTCACGAATGAGCTCGTCGGTGCCCTGCCGGGACCGTCTTCCGCTTCGGCGGCGGGAGTGGCGGCGCCGGCTTTTTTCGTGCCGACTGCTGCGGGCCTCGCGACCGGCTCAGCGCCCATGGTGTAGTAGTAGCGGGTATTTGGTTTCAGGTTACCGAGGTGAACGAAGTGCTCGGTGGTAATCCCCTCGGCTTTGACGGTCGTCGTGAGTGCGGTGCGAGTGAGGCCGTAGCGGACGATGGAGGGCTCGGTATTATCGGTACGCCAACGGACGACCATGCTGGTGGGGGTCGCCGATTGGAGGTAAGGTCCGCGGATAATAGTCGTGGCGGCCCGGAGGCTGGAAATCGCGGAAAGCGCGAGCGTGAGGACGACGAGGCAGCGGAGGTGGTGAGACGGAGGCATAGGAGAGATGGAAGAAAACGGGAGATTCTAACCGGAAGCGAGCGAGCCGGGCTCAGGGGCTGGTGGTAGCGAGACGGGTGAGTTCGGTGGAAAGTCGCACCGTGTCGGGCGAAGCTGCCAGCCAAGCGGGCAGGGCGGCAATCGCGGTTTGCGCGGCAACGTAGGTGGCGCGGGCTTCGGCCTGGCGGCCGGCCGAGACGAGAATGTCGCCACGGCGTTTGAGCCAGAGCTCACGACGTTCGCTGGCGGAAGTCAGGAGATCGACGCGGGTGAGGGCATCGTCGAAGCGACTTAGCGAAATTTCCAAATCGAGCGCGCGGAGCTGGAGCGACATCACGGGGCCAAGGCGGACGAAGGCGTCGGCGAGGGAGCGCAGGGCATCGGCTGGGGAGGCGAAGAGTGCCGCGCGCTCGAGGTAGAGTTCGGGCGAGGGTGCGGCGAGGAGACCGAACGCTTGGGTGTAGTCGGCGAGGGCGTCCGGGGTCAGGCCGAGTCGGGCCAGCGCGCGGGCGCGAAGGATGAAAGCGGTGGGATCGGACGGGGCGAGGGCGATGGCGTGGTCGAGGAAGCCGCGGGCTGCGGAGACTTGCCCGCGCGCGAGGGCCAGCGATCCGCGCGCGCGAGCGAGGCGCGGCAAGCTAGGAGCGAGTTCGGCGGCTCGCAGGTAGTTAGCCTCGGCGGACAGCCAATCTTCGTGCTGGGCGTAAAGTTCGCCCCGTTCGGCGTAGAGCGAGGCATCGTTCGGAGTTGCCGCGAGTGCCGTCGTGAGGCGGTCGAGTGCGTCTTGAATCTCGGGATGTGCGCAGGCTTTAGTCGCGCTCAAGAGTGCGAGGACGAAGAGGGTGGCGCGGCGAGACATACCGGAAATCCCAAGGGAACGCAGTAGACGGAGGCAATGATGCATTGCGCCGCAGTCCTAGGCTTGTGGGCTCGCGCTCAAGCGGAGGGCGGACAGCGCAAGCCGCTCAGTTATTGAAACGGAACAGCGCGACGTCGCCGTCGGCGAACACGTATTCCTTGCCCTCAAGACGGTATTTGCCGGCATCGCGCGCGGCGGCGACACTCCCGAGGCGCGTGAGGTCATCGTAGGAAACGATCTCGGCTTTGATGAAGCCCTTTTCAAAATCGGTGTGGATGACGCCCGCGGCTTGAGGGGCTTTCCAGCCCTTCTTGATGGTCCATGCCCGAACTTCTTTTTCGCCGGCGGTGAAATACGTCATCAGGCCGAGGAGGCCGTAGGTGCCTTTGATGAGAGAGGACACACCGGAGTCGTCGACGCCGAGATCTTTGAGGAAGGCTTTCGCTTCGTCGGCGGGGAGATCGATGAGCTCGCTCTCGATCTTGGCGCTGATGGGAACGTAGGCGGCGTCGTGATGCGTGCGGACAAATTCTGCGACCTGTTTGACGAACGGATTTTGTTCGGCGGTGGCGAGGTCAGACTCGGCGACGTTGCAGGCGAAGAGCACGGGTTTGGCGGTGAGGAGCTGGAAGAGCTTCATCAGCGCAATTTCCTCCGGAGTGGCCGGGAGGGTGTTGGCGGTCTTGCCGCCGTTGAGGTGGGGCGAGAGCTTTTCGAGCAGCGCGATTTCGATGATGGCTTCTTTGTCGCCGGACTTGGCCTTCTTTTGAGTTTTGTCGATCCGCTTCGTGACCGCGTCGAGGTCGGCGAGGATGAGCTCGGTGGTGATGACCTCGATGTCACGGACGGGATCGACGCCGCCCATGGTGTGGATGATGTCGTTGTCTTCGAAGCAGCGGACGACTTGGACGATGGCGTCGACTTCGCGGATGGTGGCGAGGAATTGGTTGCCGAGCCCTTCGCCCTTGCTGGCACCGGCGACGAGGCCGGCGATGTCGACAAACTCGATGGCGGCGGGGACGACGACCTTGGTTTTCGCGATGGTCTGGAGAACGTAGGCGCGCTCGTCGGGAACGACGACGACGCCGACGTTGGGGTCGATGGTGCAGAACGGATAGTTCGCCGCCTCGGCCTTGCGGGAGCGAGTGAGGGCGTTGAAGAGAGTGGATTTGCCCACGTTGGGCAGGCCGACGATACCAGCTTTAAGCATAAATAGAGACGCGGACGGTCTCAGTGGGCGGCGGGGGCGGTCAATGGAAAAGGCCCGAGGCGATTAACGACGGATGCGCGGGCGGTGGGCGCAAGAGCCGAACATCCGTTCAGCGGCTAAAGTTTGTCGAACGGCGCGTCCTTGCGTCGGCGTTGGTGGTGGGCGGAGGACTCGTGCCGGCTGCGGTGGTGGCGGTGGCCGCTACGACTGCTACGACTGCTACGCCGGTCGCGGTTGACCACCAGTGCGGCGATTACGCCAACGACGAACATTACAACCATGACCCAAACCCAGCCGGGGATGACGAGAGGATCGCGGGTATCTTCCATAAAATGTGCAGGGAAAACTGCAAAGAGCAGACGCGTTGGCAAACCGAAATCACGGTATTATCCATTTCGGAATCACGGAGGTGCACGTTCAACGGGGGGCGCTGTCGCGAGGCGTTCGAATTCGGGAGTCGCGCGGTGCGTGAGTACGCTGCCCTCGCGGACGATAAACAGGCACGCGAGGTGTTCGCGGGTGGCGAGCGCCCATCCAGCGTCGGGGCCGAGGACGCAGAGCGCGGTGGCGAGAGCGCTCGACGCGGCGCAGGCCGCGTGAACTACACTCACGGAAGCAAGCGCGTTGGAGATGGGGCGACCCGTGCGCGGATCGATGATGTGACCGTAGCGCTGGCCGGCGATCGTCGTGAAATTGTGGGAGTTCCCCGAAGTGGACAGGGCGCTGCCGGCGAGGGAAATGAGTCGCGCCAAGGAGGGAGAGAGGGCGGCGGTGTGACCAGCGAGGCCGGGTGAGGAGGGTTGCTCGATCGCGGTGCGCCAAGGGCGAGCGCCGGACGTTTTGAGATCCCCGCCGATTTGGGCGAGATGGTCGGGCGCGCCGAGGGCCGTGAGCAGCTCGCTGAGCGCATCGGTGGCGAAGCCCTTGGCCAGGGAGGAAAAGTCGGCGGAAAGTTTGGGAATGGATTTGCGGAGGGCGGGCGGTGATAGCCGGACTTCGAGGCGTTGGTAACCGACGAAGGCGCGAGCCGCGTTGATTTCGGGGTCCGTTGGAACGATGGTCATGCGGCGTTGCGGGCCGAATCCCCAGAGGCGTACGAGGGGATCGACCGTGGCGTCGAAGGCTCCTGAAGTGAGTTCGCTGATACGGCGGGATTCCCAGGCGACCTTGGCGAGCTCAGGTGAGACGGGGCACCAGTCCGTCGAGGTAGCGGTGTTGAAGCGGGAAAGTTCGGATGCAGAGCGATAGGTGGAGAAAACGGATTCGAGATGTTCGAGGGTGGCGGCGACGCGGGCCGTGACGAGAGTGAGGTCGAGCTCAGGCGAGGGGGGAGGTGGTTGGAGAAATTTCACTGACCACGTTGTACCCATGGCGCGTCCGGAGAGGGCGACAGGCTCGGCGGCGGAGTAAGCGGAGGTGACTACGGTCAGAATCAGGAGCCAAGTGAGCGGGAATTTGTCGGGGCCTCGCTTGCCGACGTCCGGTTGGCAGGCGGATGACGGGCGGCGGCAAGCGACGCCCCTGCGATCGGGGCCCGGGTGGGCGATCATGACGGGCCTTTAATCCACAGGATGACGGCGAGATATTTCCAATTGAGCAGGGCGGCGAGACCGACGAGGAAGAGGGCGACGGCGTCGCGGCGGGAGAAGCGGTCAGCGGCACCGCGGGCGCGGACGAAGTTGAGGAGGGCACCGGTTGGGCAGCCGAAGCGGCAGTAGGCTTGGGGGACGAAGAACGAAGCGATCAAGCCGACGGCGGCGACGGTGAGTGTCGCCAGGCCGGCGGAACGTAGGATGTAGGCGGCGAAGGGTTCGAGGCCGGCGAGGTCGAGGGGAAGGGCTGTGAGCGCGACGACCAGGGTGAGGCCCAGCAGGGCGAACGGGAAATTTTCCAGGCCGCGAATGACGGGGCCCGAGAGCGTGATTTGAAAGCGAGTGGGGCGAAAGTGGCTGATGAGTTCCTGCGCGGCAC
This sequence comes from Opitutus sp. GAS368, assembly GCA_945861235.1. Taxonomy (GTDB): domain Bacteria; phylum Verrucomicrobiota; class Verrucomicrobiia; order Opitutales; family Opitutaceae; genus GAS368. Next base: position 85 of record CAMATV010000016.1, on the reverse strand, counting down.
CGTGCGGACAAATCTGGTGGCAGTAGAACGGTTTTCCCGTGGTGAACGGGACCACGAGGGCGGCGACGGCTAGGAAAACGAGCCC
>CAMATV010000015.1 GCA_945861235.1 Opitutus sp. GAS368 | reverse complement strand
AGTGGTGATTCCCGGTGCCACCGGCAGTTCATGGGTGGTTTCAAGTGTTTCTGCCACCAGCGCCGGTGCCTACGTCGCCACCGTGACGGCAGCGGGTAGCCCCCCAGTTACGAGCCGCACGATCCCGGTGGAGATCTTGGATCTTGGCGTGGCCCCGCGGATTTTGCGCCACCCAAGCTCCCAAACCCGCGCGCCCGGCACCCGCGCAAATTTTGTTGTGACCGCCGAAGGCGAACGCCCCTTCACGTATCAGTGGAGCAAGGATGGTGTCGCGATTTCCGGTGCGACGACGGCGGCCTTCGCGATCACATCGCCTGTTGCCGCCAGCGCTGGCAGCTACTCGGTCATCGTCACCAACCGCCACGGCTCCGCCACGAGCGACAGCGTGGCGCTTACGATGCTCGGTGCGCCCGCCCCCGGGCTCCCCATCATCAACACGCAGCCCGCCTCTCTCGTGCTGTTTATAAACACGGCCGGAGACTCCCTCTCTGTCGGATTGGAATCCACCGTCGGCGTGACCTACCAGTGGCGGAAGGATGGCGCGGTCATTCCGAACGCTAGGTCGTTTACTTATCGTCTGTCGCCAGATCGTGCTGCCGCCGGTCGCTATGACGTCACGATAGCCAACGCAGCCGGCTCGCTTACGAGCAACGAAGTGTCTGTGGCGGTCGTTGATTTCCCGGCGGCACCGACGTTCACTTCCCAGCCGTCTAGTCAATCGGTGTTGCTCGGAACGACCGTGACCTTCGCGGCAACCGCGACCGGTTCGAGCTCGGTCCGCTACCAATGGCGCAAGTACGGTGTCGATTTGCCCGGAGCAACGGCCGCTTCGCTCACCCTCGCCTATGCACCGACCACTGCGGCCGGCACCTACACGGTCCTCGCCACCACGACGGAGGGCGTCGCCTCCAGCTCAGCGGCGCTTTTGACGATCATCTCCCCCACCGCCGGCTTACCCCTCATCACCGCTCAACCGGTCGGTGCCACCGTGATTCCTACCGGCAGCGTGACGCTCATGGCGGGCGTGGCCGCCAATCCCGCGGCGACGTACCAATGGTCCCGCAACGGCCAGTCCCTCGCCGGTGAAACCGCTCTGACGCTCACCCTCACCAACGTCACGAGCGCCGCCACCTACACCGTCGTCGCCACCAATTCATACGGCTCCACCCCGTCCGCGCCAGTCTCTGTCCGGCTCGGTGCGTCCCTCGATTTTGGTCCTTCCACACCGAGCCAGACCGTCGCCGCAGGCTCGCCCGCGACGCTCACCGTGTCGGTGCAGAGTCCCTCCCCCCTGATTCATCAATGGCGGAAAAACGGCGTCGACGTGCCCGGCGCCACGGGGGTCACCCTCTTGTTTGCCGCGACGAAACCCGCTGACGCCGGCGCCTACACACTCGTCGCCACGCACAGCGAGGGCTCGCTGGTTTCTGCGCCGATCGTCCTCGGTGTGAGCGTTTCACCGTTTGCCGGGGTCTACTTCGGCACGCTCGCGAGCGGCGAACCTTTCGCGCTCTCCGTCGGACCCGATGCCGTCGGCGCATTGATCGGCTTTCGGGCCGGTGCCAATCAAGCGGTGATCGCCCGCAGTTTCATCGTTCAACTCGACGGCACCTTCATGGCGACCGGTGAAACCACCACGCGCCAGCTCGCCTCGTTTTACGCGGGCGCCGTCACCGGAGTCATTGGCGCGGGCACCGTCACGGGCAACCTGGTCGCCGGCGACATCGCGTTTGTCGGTACTCAAAAACTGGCGACGGGTGGGTCTGGCTCGATCGCCGGTTATTACCAGGGCGTCACCATCGCCGCCGCTCTGGGCGAAATGCATGCCATCGTCGCTGCCGATGGCACGTTGCAACTCGTCGCACTGGATACCACCGGCGCCCGCGCGGCCAGCGGTCAAGTCGCCGCCAACGGCGCGTTTTCCGTCGGCCAGCCCCTGTTCACCTATTCCGGAAACCTCGGGGTCAACGGCGCTGCTCTCACCGGAACGTTCCAGCCCACCGGTGGCGCCGCCGTCTCGTTCGCCGCGCCCGGCGCGCCGGACGGCGTCGAGCGTCTCGCCAACGTCTCCACGCGTGCCCTCGCCGGCAGCGGCGCGCGCACCCTGATCGCCGGCTTCGCCATCAACGGCACCACCGCGAAGGATGTGCTCGTGCGCGCCTCCGGTCCGGCCCTCACGCTTTTCGGCGTCCCGGGCATCCTCCCCAATCCCCGGCTAAGGATTTTCAAAGACGCGACTGCCCTCTTCGACAACGACGACTGGAGCATCGGCGGATCCATCCCGCAAATCTCCGCCGCCGCCGCGCGTGTGGGTGCATTTCCATTGGGGATCGGGAGCCTCGACGCCACGCTCTTGGTCCGCCTCGATCCCGGCAGCTACACCGCGCAAGTCAGCAGCGCAGCCGTCGCCGCTGGCGTAGCGCTGGTCGAAGTCTACGACGCTGCGGTTGGCAGCACCGGAGCGCAGAAACTCATTAACGTCTCGACCCGCGCCGAGGTCGGCACGGGCGGCGATATTGTGATCGTCGGTGTCGTCGTGGCCGGCACTGCTCCGAAAAAATTACTCATCCGCGGCATCGGCCCGGCCCTCGCTGCCTTTGACGTCACCGGCGCCCTCGCCGCGCCGCGTCTGCAACTCTACCGCGGCAACCAACTCCTGCGCGAAAACACCGGCTGGTCCGCCGGCACCGACGCCGCGCTCATCGCCGCTGCGGCGGTGCAAGTCGGCGCCTTCGCCCTCGCCGATGGCAGCAAAGATGGTGCGCTCCTGTTGTATCTTCCGTCCGGTAGCTACACCGCGCAAGTCAGCAGCCTCGCCAGCACCACCGGCGTCGCCCTCGTCGAAGTTTACGAGGTGCCATGACCCGCGAAATGATCACCGTGGACCTTGCCGCTATGAGTTTTCGTATTTCCTCTTCCGTCCTCGACCCCACTGCGCTCCAACGCGCCCTCGCCGATGAACGCGCCGGCGCGTGCGTCACGTTTGAAGGCTGGGTGCGCAATCGCAACGAGGGTCAGCCCGTCCTCTCGCTCGAATACGAGGCCTACGCCTTGCTCGCCGACAAAGAGGGCGCGCGCATCGTCGCCGAGGCGCGTGAGAAATTTCCGATCCTCTCCGCGCACTGCATCCATCGCGTCGGCCTTCTCCAACTCGGCGCACTCGCCGTCTGGGTCGGCGTCACCGCTGAGCATCGCGGCGCGGCCTTCGACGCGTGCCGTTACATCATCGACGAGGCCAAAGCCCGCGTGCCCATTTGGAAAAAAGAGCACTACACCGGCGGCACGACGGCTTGGATCAATTGCGCCACCCGCGGTGATTTCGCCGGTGATACCCGCTAGTTTCCCGACCCCGCACGCCGGCGCGCATCCTTCACCATTCCTTTTTGTCGGCTATCCACGCGAATCGCTCGGCTATTCACACGAATCGTTCGACAAAATGCAGTTCGGGCACGTGTTTGTGTTTTCTGTCTTTGACCTCAGCGTAATTGGAGTTTCATATTTCAAACGATGGACGCTCACCCCTATGCGTTTCTTGCCCTCTTCGCCGCTGTGGCGGTGGCGTTTCCGCTCGCACTGCTAGCGGTAGCACAGCTGTGGTTCCGCTTCTTCCAACCGCCCAAACCCAGCGTCGACAAAGGTGCCGTTTACGAATGCGGCATCGCCGCGACGGGGGATTCGTGGATTCAGTTCAAGGCCCATTATTATCTCTACGCGATTTTGTTTCTGATTTTCGACGTCGAGGTGCTCTTCCTCCTGCCCTTCGCCGTCACCTTCACTACTCTGCCCGTCGGCGCCCTCGTGGCCATGCTCGTCTTCATCTTGCTGCTCGCTGAGGGGCTCGTGTGGGCTTGGCACCGCGGTCACTTGGAATGGAAATGAAAAACGTTAACCGCCCATTATCCGGATGAATCTACCTCAACCTCCTTTCTCGCAAGTTTCCATTCGTATTCATCCCTGTAATGCGTGTTTAAAAGGGATTCGGAGGATTGCCCCTTGAGTCAGGAAGTCACCCCGCCACCACCCGCCGTCACCGAAGCCGAGCGCGACGAACTCCGCCGCCAGGGCATTCTCCTTACCAGCCTCCAAGAGCTCTACACGTGGGGCAATAGCCACTCGGTTTGGCCGCTCAACTTCGGCCTCGCCTGTTGCGCGATTGAGATGATCGCCGCGTCGATGGCCAAGTTCGACATCGCCCGCTTCGGCTCCGAAGTCTTTCGCCCGTCCCCGCGCCAAGCCGACCTCCTCATTGTCTCCGGCACCGTCACGAAAAAAATGGCGCCTCAGGTGATCCGCCTTTGGAACCAGATGCCCGAGCCCAAATACTGCATCGCCATGGGTGCCTGCGCGATTTCCGGCGGCCCGTTTAAGCAGGGCTACAACGTCCTCAAAGGCATCGACCGTTTTATCCCTGTCGATATCTACATCCCCGGCTGCCCACCGCGCCCCGAGGCTCTTCTCCACGGCCTCGTCCAGTTACAGAAAAAAATTCAGGGCTTTAAACTCACCGGCCCCGACGCCCCGCGTCACCTCCGCGACGACCAGCCGTGCAACTGCCCCGTACCCGAATTCGGCGAACACGACCTCGAGCCGCCCGCCAACCCCGAAGTCTGGACCGCCCCGCCCGCCATCGTCCGAAAAGACTAAAGCCCATCGCCCTCCGAATCGTTCTCGTTCTCTTAATCGTTCTCGTTCTCTCCTTCGCCGCTCCCCCGCACCATGGAATCCCCTGAGCAGATTCGCGACCGCCTCCTCGCCCGGTTTCCCGGTGCCGAGATCTCTGTCGTCACGAATCCCGGCATCGCCGCTCAGCACTCGTTGCTCCTCGGCGCCGCCCACGCCCGCGCCATCGCCGAATTTCTCCGCGACGATCCTACGCTCAAACTCGACCAGTGCTCCAACGTCACCGGCATCGACTGGCCCGAAAAAGAAATCGTCGAAACGAAAAACATTTCCACGCCCGATCCGGCGAATCCGGCCGCCCCCCCTAAAGTCGTCGAACAAAAGACCAAGCGTCTCCAGCCCGGCTTTCTCGAGGTCGTCTATCATCTCTACTCGATCACTCACCGCCACGGCCCCGTGATTTTCCGTCTGCGCACCGGCAACCGCACCGACCAGGCTACCGTCCCCTCGCTCACGCCCGTCTGGCGCTCCTGCGAATTTCAGGAACGCGAAGTCTTCGATCTCTTCGGCGTCACCTTCGTCGGCCATCCCGATCTCCGTCGTATTTTGATGTGGGACGAGTTCAAAGACCACCCGATGCGCCGCGACTACGTCGAGCCCGACGATTACGAGTGGGAGCCCACGCCGCACGGCGCGGTCCTCGAAAAAGCCAAAGCCCATTATCCCACGCCGCCCGCCCCCGCTGCCGTCGCCCCCGTGAAAGGAGCCGTCGCATGAGTGTTTCCGATCTCTCAGCACTCAACGCTCAACGCGCAACTCCCGGCGCGCGCGTGCGCGAGGTCCACGACAGTTTCCACGGCGACCTGCTCGAGGTCTCGATGGGCCCGCACCATCCGTCCACTCACGGCGTCTTCCGCATGATCGTCACGCTCGACGGTGAGACCATCGTGAAGCTCAAGCCCGTGTTCGGTTATCTCCACCGCAACCACGAAAAACTCGGCGAGACCGTCACCTATCTCGGGTCGATGCCTTACACCGACCGCCTCGACTATCTCTCGTCGATGACGAACAACTGGGCCTACGCCCTCGCCGTCGAAAAACTCGCCGGCCAAGCCGTCCCCGAGCGCGCCGAATACGTCCGCGTCATCCTCGCCGAGCTGACGCGTCTTCTGAATCACACCTGCCTCGCCGGTTTCCTCATGCAGGACTGCGGCTGCTCCGGCACCCCGCTCATGTATGCGTTTCGCGAACGCGAATACATCCTCGATCTGTTCGAATCACTCTCCGGCTCCCGCATGATGTGCAACTACCAGCGCTTCGGCGGTTGTCGCGTCGATCCGTCTGCCGACTGGCTCGCGGGCGCGCAAAAACTCACCGACCGCTACGGCACCTTCCTCGACGAATTCGAGACCCTCCTTACCGGCAACGAGATCATCATGGCCCGCACCCAGGGTGTCGGAAAACTCTCGCCCGAGCTCGCCATCAGCGCCGGTGTCACCGGTCCCATGCTCCGTGCCACCGGCGTCAATTACGACCTCCGCAAAGTGGACGCTTACGGGGTGTATCCGCGTTTCGATTTCCGCGTCCCGCTCGGCGACCACGGCGATGTCTACGACCGCTACATGATCCGCGTCCTGGAAATGCGCGAGTCGATCAAGATTCTCCAGCAGGCCCTCGCCGGTCTGCCCGCTGGACCGATCATGGACCCGAAGGCGAAGCTCCGCAGTTTCCGCCCGAAAGCCGGCGAAGCCTACGGCCGCATCGAAGGCCCGAAAGGTGAGATCGGTTTCTATCTCCTCAGCGACGGCAGCCCGAATCCCTACCGCTACCGCATCCGCCCGCCCTCCTTTATTAACCTCACCGTCCTCGAGGATATGTGCCTCGGCCACACTGTTGCCGACGCCGTGATCATCCTCGGCTCCGTCGACATCGTCCTCGGCGAAGTGGACCGCTGAATTTTCGCGCAACACGAAAACCTCATTTGATCCAACCAACTCAATCCATGAACTCCCCACTTCACCTCTCCCATTTTCCGGCTCGGCGGAAAATGAACTAGGTTATTGCGGAGCAAAAATCTCATGCTCGGCACCGGATTACTCCAAGGCCTCGGCGTCACCGCGAAAAACTTCGTGGGGTCCTTCCACGATCCTGCACGGCTGACGACAATCGAGTATCCCGAGGTCAAAACGAAACTCCCCGAGGCCTACCGCAACTTCCCGTTCCTCGTCACCGAAAATGCCACCGATCCCATGGGCACGCTCCGTTGCGTCGCCTGCCAGATTTGCGAGAAAGAGTGCCCGCCGCAGTGCATTTACATCGAGAAATCGAAGGACAAGAAGCCCGACGCCACCGGCAAACCCCAACTTTTTCCCGCGGTTTTCGCCATCGATACCTCGGTCTGCATGAGCTGTCAGATCTGCGTCGAAGTCTGCCCGTTTGAAGCGATCAAGATGGATCAGGTTTACGAGATCGCGACCACCGACCGTTTCTCCGCGCTCCTGCTCAACCGCGAGCAGCTCGCGAAATCGAACGCCTACTACCACGAGATTCACCCGACGGAAGCCGCCGAGGTCGACGCCCGCCTCGCCGCCGAACGCAAAGCCGCCGAAGAAAAAGCCGCCGCCGCCGCCGCTGCAAAAGCCGCCGCCGCCGCCGCCAAAGCTTCGCCTGTGGCGAAGCCACCCCTGACCGCATGACTCTTTCCGGACCTTTAACTTTCCTGCTTCAACTTCCACTGGCATCGGCGGCGGGCGCCGCCGATGCCTTCCTCGAACGTCTCCCACTCGTCGCCCGCGACTGGGTGACATCTTGGCTCCCCGAGCCCTGGCGCTGGCTCGTCAACAGCCTCCTTTCCATCGCCGTCATTTTGTCCGTCTTCGGCCTGCTCTTCGCCTACGTCACCCTCGCCGAACGCAAGATTCTCGGCCGTATCCAGAATCGCCCCGGCCCCAACCGCACCCCGATCCCGTTTACCAAGCTCCGCTTCTTCGGTCTCGCGCAGCCCTTCGCCGACGGTGTGAAGTCGCTCACCAAAGAAGACGTCGTGCCGCGCGGTGCCGATCACCTGCTGCACTTCCTCGCGCCGGTCGTGTTGCTCGCGTTCTCGATTCTCACCTTCGCCGTCATTCCCTACGGCCGCCACCTCGTCCCCGTCGAACTCAACGCCGGTGTCCTCTACTTCTTCGCCGCCGGTGCCGCCACCGAACTCGCCGTCTTTATGGCCGGCTGGGCGAGCCGCAATAAATACTCCCTCCTCGCGGCCATGCGCGCCCTCGCGCAGCTCATCAGCTACGAACTCCCGCTCCTCCTCGCCTGGGTGCCCGTCGTCCTCGTTGCCGGCTCGCTCTCCACCACCGAAATCGTCGCCGCTCAAGCCGGCTGGCAATTCAACGTCATCCCGCATTGGCACGTGTTCACCCCGTGGGGCGCTGCCGGCTTCGCAATTTTTATGATCGCCGCCCTCGCCGAGTCGAACCGCTCGCCGTTTGACTTGCCCGAAGCCGAGAGCGAACTCATCGCCGGCCATCTCACCGAGTATAGCGGTTTCAAATACGCCCTCTTCTTCATGGCCGAATATTTCGGGATGATCGCCCTCAGCGGCATGGCCATCACCCTCTTCCTCGGCGGCTGGCATGCCCCGTCGCCCTATGTGGAGTTTATTCCGTCCTACGTTTGGTTCATGGGGAAACTCAGCGCGCTGCTCCTCGGCTTCATCTGGATTCGCGCCACTTTCCCACGCCTGCGCATGGATCAACTCACGCGTTTCGCTTGGAAATTTCTCGTCCCACTGGCTCTGATCAACCTCGGCAACGCCGCCTTCTGGTCCCTCTCCTTCCACTGGTCCGGCCCGTTCCAAATTCTCCGCTGGCTCATCAGCGTACTCGTCGTCGTCGGACCCTTCGTCCTCCTCGGTCGCAAACTCAGCGCCGGAGTCGCCCCGCGCGTTTACCGTTACGCCGTATGAGCAATTTACGCCCGATCGCCTGCCCCGGAGCCGCGAGCGCCAGCGAGTGGATTCCGCGCCCTACGCCATGACCGCCGCGCTCGTCCTTATTGCCGTCTTCACGCTCGCGACCGCCGCCGTCGCGCTCTCGTTGCGCAATCTTATCCATAGCGCGCTCCTGCTCATCGCAAGTTGGTTTGGCATCGCCGCCTTTTACCTGTGGGCCGGCGCCGAGTTCGTGGCCTTCGCCCAGGTGCTCGTCTACGTCGGGGCCGTTTCGATGGTCGTCCTCTTCGCCGTGCTCCTCACCCGCCGCTCGCGCGCCGACACGGTGATCGCCCCTGACTCCGTCGCTCGCGCGATTTCTGCTGTCATCACCGGCATTGCCGTGTTCGGGGTGCTCGGCGCTGCCATTCTGAATACGTCGTTTGCGCGCCTTTCTCCGGCGGGCGTCCCGCCGCTTCCGAGTGGCACGGGGGTCTCGCCCGTAATTTCCGCGCCCACCGCCACCGTCCGCGACATTGGCATGCAGCTCATGAGCACGCACGCCGCCGCGCTGCTCATCATCGGCATTCTCCTGACCGTCGCCCTCCTCGGTGCCGTCGTCCTCGCCGCCCAAGATGGCCCCGAGTCGAAGCAGGAATCCCCATGAGCCTCGATCCGCTCCCTCTCTGCCTGCTGTTTTCCAGCGCGCTCTTCTGCCTCGGCCTCATCGGCGCGCTCGCCCGCAGCAATACCATTCTCGTCCTCTTGGGCATCGAGCTGATGCTCAACGCCGCTAACCTTAACTTCATCGCCTTCTGGCGCTATGGCCCCGTCACGTCCCCCGCGACCGGCGTGATGTTCGTGATATTTTCCATCGCGGTCGCTGCCGCGGAAGCCGCCGTCGGTCTCGCCCTGATCATCGCCGTCTACCGCCACCAAAAAAACATCCGCCTGCAGGAAGCGAACCGCCTCAAAGGATGAAATATTTTAACCACGGATTACAGGGATGAACCCGGATCAAACCAACTTTCTGCCTAGCGCGGTGCTTCCGCCCGCGTCCGTTATGGTGAAACGTGATGCAGACGCCCGCCCGCCCGGTCCGTCATGGGACTTTGGACATCAGGCCTTGGTCATTCTCATTCCATGAGCCTCTCCGCTCAATACCTTTGGGTCATCCCTGCGTTGCCGCTCGTCGCCGCAGCCATCGGCGCGCTCACGCCCCGCAGCGGTCGCAGCCTCGTCGCCGGTGCCGCGATCGTCGCCCTCGCCCTTTCGTTTTTCATTTCCTGCGCTGCACTCAGCACGGCTCTCGCGAATCCCGCCGCGCACCTCACGCACAACTTCACCTGGTTTGAACTCGGCAACGACACCGTGCGCCTCGGTTGGCTGCTCGACCCGCTCACCGCGTTCATGTGCACGATGGTGACGTTCGTCGGCACGCTCATCTTCATTTTCAGCCTCGGCTACATGCATGAAGATGAGAACTTCAAACAGTTCTTCTGCTTCCTGAGTCTCTTCGCCGCGGCGATGCTCGGCTTGCTCGTCGCCAATAGTCTCCTGCTCTTGTTCATTTGCTGGGAACTCGTCGGTCTCGCCTCCTATCTGCTCATCGGTTTCTGGTTTCACAAACCGTCCGCCGCCGCCGCCGCGAAAAAAGCCTTCATCACCACGCGCATCGGCGACCTCGGGTTCCTGCTCGGCCTCCTCTGGCTCTACGATTCAGCCGGTTCTCTTCTTCTCTACGACAACGGTAACGGCGTCCTTGAAGCCACCGCCCTCGGCGCGCTCGGTTCCGCTGCTACGGTCTGCGGCCTCAGCGTCGCCAGCGCCATCGGCCTGCTCCTCTTTTGCGGTGCCGTCGGCAAATCCGGCCAGTTCCCGCTCCACGTCTGGTTGCCCGACGCGATGGAAGGTCCGACGCCGGTCTCCGCCCTCATCCACGCTGCCACGATGGTCGCCGCGGGCGTGTTCCTCATGGCGCGCGTTTATCCGCTGCTCACGCCGGACGCGCTGCAGGTGATCGCCATCATCGGAGCCATCACCGCCCTTCTCGGAGCGACCATTGCAGTCGCCCAATACGATCTCAAACGCATCCTTGCTTTCTCCACCGTCTCCCAACTCGGCTACATGATGCTCGCGATCGGCGTGGGTGCGCCGAGCGCCGCGATCTTCCACCTGCTCACTCACGCGTTTTTCAAAGCGCTGCTCTTCCTCGGTGCCGGTTCCGTCATCCACGCCGCGCACCACGAGCAGGACATCCGTCAACTCGGCGGACTTTCGGTGAAGATGAAGCTCACCTTCGCTACGTTCGCCATCGGCACGATGGCCCTCGTCGGCGTGCCGCTGTTCTTCTCCGGTTTCTGGAGCAAGGAAGCTATCCTCCACGCCGCGCACGCCACTGCCGGTTCCCACTTCCCATTTTACGCCGCACTGGTGGGTGTCGTTCTCACCGCCTTCTACAACACCCGCTTGATTGCAGAAACGTTCTTCGGCCACGGGCGCAGCCACGCCGCCGAACACGCGCACGAAAACTCCGCCGTGATGACCACCCCGCTCGTCATTCTCGCCTTTTTCGCCATCGCCCTCGGTTTCCTCGGCACGCCCGTCTACCCGTGGCTCCAAGCCCGCCTCAGCGGTGAAACCGCCGTTCATGGTCACTCGCTCCTCGATGGCGTCGGCCTCCTCGTACTCTCCAGTGGCCTCGTCGCCCTCGGCATCGGCGCGGGTTTTGCCCTCTATGGTCGCACACTCCGCCTCCGCACCAAAGCCACCGCGCCCGACCCGCTCGCTATCGCCGCTCCGCGCACCCACGCGTTCCTCGGCGACCGTCTGAAATTCGACGAACTCTACGCCGCCACCTTCGGCGTCGTGAACACGTTTCTCGCCACGGCCTCCGACTGGTTCGACCGCTCCGTGTGGGGCGGCATCGTGCACTTCCTCGCTCTCCTCGGTGAATTCTCCGGCACGGTCAACCGCGAGGCCGACGAACAGGGCCTCAATGCCGGCTTCGACGCCACGAGCGAAAAACTCCGCGCCAGCGGCCAAGCCTACTCCCGCGCCCAAACCGGCGACGCCCACGGCTACCTCCGTTTCCTCGCCGTCGGCTTCGTCGTCCTCGCGCTCGTCGCGATTTTGGGAGGTGGCGCATGAACACCCTCCCGCTCCTCTCCCTCGTTGTATTCACGCCTTGGATCGGCGCCGCCGTCCTCGCCCTCCTTCGTGGCACCAGCCCCGCCACCACGCGCGCCCTCACGCTCGCCTTCTCGCTCTCCACGCTCGCGCTCTCCGGCCTCCTCCTTACCCAGTTTGATCCTAATTCCCTCTCTCCCCAATTCGTCGAGCGCCACACGTGGATCTCCGCCCTCAACGTCCACTATCACCTCGGCCTCGACGGCCTGAGCCTCCTCCTCGTCCTCCTCACCGGCCTCATCACCCCCGCCGCCCTCCTCGCCTCCTGGTCTTTCCTCTCCCCCTCTCCCCCTCTCTCCGTCTCTCCCTCTGCCGATCCGCGCCTCTTCGGCTCCCTCTTCTTGCTCCTCCAGGGCGCTGCCCTCGGTGTCTTCCTCGCCCTCGATTTTTTCCACTGGTTCCTCTTCTGGGAACTCAGCCTCGTCCCCGCATTTTTCCTGATCAAGCTCTGGGGCGGTCCCGGTGCGCCGCGCGCCGCGTATCAATTCGTTGTCTACACGATCGGTGGCAGCGCGTTTATGCTCGTCGGTTTCGCCGCCCTCTTTGTCGCCGCCGGCACGCTCGATTTCACCCAACTCGCCCAACTCGGCCGCGATGGCACGCTCGCCGCGAAACTCCCCGGCGGCGCCCATGAGGTCGTCTTCCTCGGCGTTCTTCTCGGCTTCGCCGTCAAGGTCCCGCTGTGGCCCTTCCATACGTGGCTCCCCGCGACCTACGCCGAAGCCCCGACCGGTGCTTCGATGTTCCTTACCGGTGTCATGTCGAAGATGGGCGTCTACGGTTTTCTGCGGATTCTCTGGCCGATCTTTCCCGTCCCGTTGCACAACGCGGCGCCGTGGCTCATCGCCCTCGCCCTCGGCGGCGTGGTCTTCGGGGCCTTCGCCGCAATGAAACAAACCGACCTCAAGCGCATGGTCGCCTACTCGTCCATCAACCACCTCAGCTACTGCCTCCTCGCGCTGTTCGCCGTCTCTTACGCTACGGGCCGCAACGTCGCCACTGGTCCCGCCGCGTCCGCCGCGCTCAGCGGCACGCTCCTCCAAATGTTCAATCACGGCCTCTCCGCCGCCGCCCTCTTTGCCTGCGTCGGCGTTTTGCAAACGCGCAAAGCCCACGCGCTTTCCCGATCGAGTGGCACGGGCGTCCCGCCCGTGGGCCTGCACGATTTCGGCGGCGTGCGCACCGCCGCGCCGATCTTCGCCGGGCTGTGCGGCCTCTCCCTGTTCTCCTCGCTCGGTCTTCCCGGCCTCAACGGCTTCGTCGGTGAGTTCCTCATTTTCCGCGGCGTCTTCGGCCTGCATCCCGCCGCCGCGGCCATCGCCACACTCGGCCTCCTCGCCACCGCCCTCTTCCTCCTGACTTTCTGGCAACGCGTCTTCCACGGCCCGCGCGCCGGCGTCACCGCCACCGCCTTCTCTGACCTCAACTCCATCGAACTCGCGACTCTCCTTCCGCTCGTCGCGCTGATGGCCGTGTTTGGTCTTTTCCCCGGCCTGCTCACCGGCCTCTTCAATCCGCTCATCACCTCGTGGGCCGACCACCTCACGCTACCATGACGAACCCGTGGTCAATGAGGGGCATCCATTGCCTCCACTTTTCGCTCCGGAAATGTCCGTGCGCCTCTCGGCGCATTTCAGTGTCCTCACGCCCTCCGATTTCTTGCGCCGTTGTGCGGCCAACCCTTCCGACGTCTTCGTCGCCGCTGCCATGAACGCCCTCCCGTTCACGATCTACGTCTCCTTCGCCGGCGCCCTCCTCGCGCTCGCGGCAGGCACACGCTCACACTTTGCCGCCCGCTGGATCGCTCTGGTCACCGCGCTCACGTCCTTCGCGCTTACGTTGCTCGCCGCGTCGTCGTTTGTTCCTTCGCCCGGACTCCAAACGATCATCGACCTCCCGTGGATCGCCGAACTCGGCATTCGCTACCACCTCGCGGCCGACGGTATCAGCCTCACGCTCCTCGTGCTCACCGGTCTCGCCGCCACCGTCGGCGTCCTTTTCTCGTGGAACATCGAGCACCGCGTCGGTGAATTTTTCGCGCTTTACCTCATCCTCATCAGCGGCGTCTTCGGCGTGTTTCTGAGCGCTGACGCGTTCACGATGTTCGTCTTCTACGAGATCGCGATTGTCCCGAAATATTTCCTGATCGCTAACTGGGGCTCGCCCGCGACGCGCGAACACGCCGCGATGAAGCTCGTCCTTTATTCGTTCGCCGGCAGCGCTCTCGTCCTCGCCGGTCTCCTCTGGGCCAACGCCGTCGCCATCGCCCACGGATCCGTTTCCAGCTTCTCCCTGAACGACCTCGCCGCCGCCGCCACGCACTTCTCTCGCGGCGAACAGATCGGCCTCTTCGCCCTCGTCTTCACTGGCTTCGCCGTCCTCGCCGGTATGTTTCCTTTCCATACGTGGGCGCCCACCGGTCACGTCGCCGCGCCCACCGCCGCCTCGATGCTCCTCGCCGGTGTCGTCATGAAACTCGGCGCCTACGGTTGCCTCCGTGTCGCCATGCCGCTCTTCCCCGTCGGTCTCGCCTTTTGGCAACCGACCATCGCCGCCCTCGCCATCATCGGCATTTTCTACGCTGGCTTCATCGCCCTCGTGCAGGACGATTTTAAATTCGTCATCGGCTACTCGAGCGTGAGCCACATGGGCTTCGTGCTCCTCGGTCTCGCCGCCGCTAATTCTACGGCCGTCGCCGGAGCCGTGCTCCAAATGTTTTCGCATGGCGTGATTGCCGGTCTGCTCTTCGCCGTCGTTGGCCGCATGGTTTACGAGCGCACCCATACCCGCCAACTCGCTGATCTCCGCCAGCTCCCACTCCATCGCTTGCTGCCGTTTGCCGCCCTCACCTTCGTGCTCGCTGGTCTCGCTTCGATGGGTATGCCCGGCTTCAGCGGCTTCCCCGCTGAACTCACCATTCTGATTGGCGTTTGGAAAACTTCCCCGGCGTGGGCCTTCTTCGCCGGTGGCGGCATTCTCGTCGCCGCCGCCTTCACCCTCCGCGCCATCCAAGTCTCTTTCTTCGGCTCGACCCAACTCTCCCCGGTAGCGGCGAGCGCCAGCGAGCCGACCCACGCTGGCTCCCCTCTCCACTACGAACCCATCACCCTCGCCGAAAAAGTCGGCACCGCCCTCCTCCTCGCCGCGACCGTCTACATCGGTCTCAAGCCTGACGTGCTCCTCGACTGGATCACACCCGCGCTCCAATCGCCGCTCATGCAAGCCGCGCTGAAAGGAGGTTCGTTGTGAACTACACCGAACTCCTTCGCGCCATGGTGCCCGAAGCGGCGCTCGTCATCGGCGCGCTTTTCGTGCTCACCCTCGATCTCGCGTTTGGCCGCCGCCGCACCCTCGAGAGTCGCCTCTACATCGCGGTCATCACGGGCACCGTTGCCGTCGTCGCCGCGATGTATGGCGCGTTCTCCAGCGGTCTCGCTGACTCCGTTTTCGGCGGCGCGCTCATCCTCGATGAACTCACCATGGCGACCCGCCTCGGCGTCCTCGTGCTCGCTTGGATTACGCTGACCCTCGCCGGCAGCACCGCGCGCCTCCGCCACCCGGCCGAATTTGTCGCCATCGTCCTCTTCGCCACCGCTGGCTTCACCTTGATGGCCGCCGCGCAACAACTGCTTGTCGCCTTCGTCGCCCTCGAACTTGCCAGTCTCTCCCTCTACATCCTCGCGGGCTTCGACAAATCAAAACCCGAGTCTGCCGAGGCCGCGTTGAAATATTTTCTCTTCGGCGGCATGTCGGCGGCGTTTCTCCTCTTTGGTTTCAGCCTGATCTACGGCCTCACCGGCTCCATCGAGCTCCACGAAATTTCCGCCCACCTCGCGGGTCATCCGCCGACCCCACTCCTCTCCGTCGCCCTCGTCATGGTCCTCGTCGCCTTCGGCTTCAAAGCCGCCGCCGCCCCCTTCCACCTTTGGGCACCCGACGTCTACGAAGGCGCACCGGTCTCGTCTTCCGCTCTCATCGCCTCGGCCTCGAAACTTGCCGGCCTCACGCTCTTTGTCCGTCTCCTGTGGCCCGGCTTCGGACCCGGCGCCGGCAACGTCTCGACCGCCGCCGGTGCACCCGGCTGGCTGGCTATCGTCGCGTGCCTTTCCGCCGCCTCGCTCCTGCTGGGAAATTTTGCCGCCCTCGCACAGTCTAATCTGCGCCGCCTGCTCGCCTACTCCGCCATCGCCCACGCCGGGGTTATGCTCCTCGGCGTGATCGCCGCCGGCGACGCCGGCAACGGTCCACTTTTCTACTACGTCTTCACTTACGGCATCGCGACCGTCGGCGCGTTCGGCGTCATCGCCGTCATTGAACGCACGTCGCCTTGCCAGCGGATCACCGATCTCGCCGGGCTGTATCGCCGCTCGCCGCTCCTCACCGGCTGCCTCGCGATTTACATCCTCTCGCTCGCCGGCATCCCGCCGCTCGCGGGATTCTTCGGAAAATTTACCGTCTTCGCCGCTGCGCTCAATCTCGGCGGTCTCGCGGGCCCCGCTGGTTGGCTCGCGATCCTTGCCATTTTCCTGAGCGCCGTGGCGCTTTACTATTACCTTGTGATCTTGAAACAGGCCTTGGTCGTCGCCCCGGCTGCGGCGACTTCCAGTGACCCCGTTACGAACCGTATCACCGTCCCCGCCGACGCTGCCATTGTGCTCGTGTTCGCCGCGTTGGTCCTCGTTTTGCTCGGTCTCTTCCCGTCGGTGGTGCTCCGGATTTTCTGACGCCGCGTCGCCGCACTCTGCCGCACGATGGCCTTCGATGCCGTTCGTGGTCTGCGTTGACGGCGTGGATGCCAACGTTTCGACCGTGCGCCGTCGGGTCATCATCATGTTGAAATATCCGCGGCCCGGTGCGGTGAATCAGGGTCGGCGCGGGCGGTTGGGCCGGGAGAGAACCGACACGGCAAGCGTCGCGACAAGGGCCAGCAATCGGCCGGGCGTGGTGGTGTTGCGGTTGGATTGACGCTGTCCGGGAGTGTTCAGCGGCTGAATATTCCTTGGGGTCTCTGCACGCAGACTGTCAGCCCGGGCACCCTGTGAAGCCGCAGGCAACGGAATGGCGATCGGCTGGAAACGCGAGGAACTGCCAATGTTGATTCCCGCAGATTTAGGGTTCGGCAGATTGAAAGGCTGCTGCTCGGAATTCTGCGGAGTCCTGAATCTGTGGGTTTCCGGTTAGGCCGAATGGTTTCACAGGTTTTTGCCTCAACGATTTCCTGGGCAATGTTTGCGCCGTGCATTTTTTCGGCCCGTCGGTGCAGCCCAGTTTCCGACAGTTTCCCAGTGCAAACAGCGAGGAAGGAGCAGGGTTTTCTCTGCGTTCCGGTTTCGTCTCTGCGGTGCAAAAAGATTGGAGCGAATCAACGCTCAATGAATCGGAACACGCATGCCGGATTATTGTAGGAGCCGGCGCTCGCCGCCGTGCCGGCATGGGGCTGGTGTGGTCCTGGCAACGGCGTGCCGGCGAGCGGCAGCCCTGTACAGTGGGAACCCGCGTGGGGCGTTGAACGTTAAATGTTTCGCGCGGCACGACGCCGTTTTCGTCGGCTGCGAGTTTGCTTCGCGCGCGAACACTTCACCCCAAACCCCGAAGCCGGACCCCGTCCCGCGGCTTCTACGACGGGGGAGCGCGGTGCAACGAGGTTGGGCAGGGACAGAGTGCAGTCGAGTAAGGTGGGGCCCGTTTTTATGACCGTTCGTGAAAATCAGGGTGGTTTTCCCTTGGTCACTGACATAGACACCTCGTCTTCATTATGGCTAAAACACACTCTGACATCGGACTCATCGGCCTTGCCGTGATGGGTCAAAACCTTGCCCTCAATATCGCCGACCACGGCTTCCGGATTTCGGTGTACAACCGCACGGTCGAGAAAACCGAGAAGTTCGTCGCTGAAAACCCCTCCACCCCTGGCGGTCTGATCGGGGCCAAGACGCTCCCAGAATTCGTCGCCTCCCTCGCGAAGCCGCGCAAGATGATCATTCTCGTGCAGGCCGGAAAAGCCACCGACGCCGTGATCGACAGCCTCGTTCCGCTGCTCGAAGCCAACGATATCATCATCGACGGCGGCAACGCTCTGTGGACCGACACCATCCGCCGCGAAAAGGTGCTGAAGGAAAAAGGCCTCCGCTTCATCGGCTCCGGCGTGTCCGGCGGCGAAGAAGGTGCCCGCTTCGGCCCGGCCCTCATGCCCGGTGGCGACCGCGCTGCTTACAAAGAACTCGCCCCGATCTGGAACGCCATCGCCGCCAAAGTTGACGCGAAGACCGGCAAGCCCCTCGTCGGCGCCACCCCTGGCAAGCCCATTGTGGGCGGCGTCCCGTGTGCCACCTACATCGGCGAAAATGGTGCCGGCCATTACGTCAAGATGATCCACAACGGTATTGAGTATGGCGATATGCAGATGATCTGTGAGGCGTATGCCCTCATGCAAGGCCTCCTCGGCATGAAGGCCGCGGAGATGGGCGAGATCTTCAGCGAATGGAATGCGGGCGCGCTCGATAGCTTCCTCATCGAAATCACCGCCGATATCCTCAAGCAGAAGGATCCGCTCACGAAAAAGAAAGCCTTCGTCGACATCGTCCTCGATACCGCCGGTCAAAAAGGCACTGGCAAATGGACCTCCACCAACGCCCTCGACTTGGGTGTCCCCGCCCCGACCATTGCCGAATCGGTCTTCGCCCGCTGCCTTTCTGCCATTAAGGAAGAGCGCGTTGCCGCCTCGAAGATTCTCAAAGGTCCCGGCAAGAAATACCGAGGCTCCAAGAAGGCGCTCATTGCTGCGATCCACGACGCCTTGTATTGCTCCAAGATTTGCTCCTATGCCCAAGGTTTCCAGCTCATGCGCACCGCGCAGAAGGAGTACAACTGGACCCTCAACTTCGGCGAGATCGCCCAGATTTGGCGCGGTGGCTGTATCATCCGCGCCGCGTTCCTGCAGAAGATCACCGAGGCTTACGTCCGCAATCCTGAGCTCGCGAACCTCCTCCTTGATTCGTATTTCAACAAGACCGTGAAGAAGGCGCAGGAAAATTGGCGCAAGGTCGTCTCGCTTTCCGCCGAGTGTGGTGTGCCTGCGCCGACGTTCGCTTCCGCGCTGGCGTACTACGACAGTTACCGTTCCGCCCGCCTCCCGGCGAATTTGCTCCAAGCCCAGCGTGACTACTTCGGGGCGCATACCTACGAGCGCACCGACAAGTCTCGGGGCAAGTTCTTCCATATCGATTGGCCCGAAAAAGTTCGCCCACAAATCGAAATCTGAGGCGGAGCAAAGAGTGGTTTCTTTTCGGCGCGGTCTTCGGACCGCGCCTTTTTATGCCCAATGGGACGACTACCCCGCAGTCTGCTGCGGCTCCTGGATTGGCCGCTACGGATTGGCCGATCAGCCGTTGCGTTGCCAGTCGAGTTTTTGGCTGTCGATCCAGCGGTAGTGATCCGCGTAGTGGAGGCCGGCGGACGAATTTTCGTCGAGGATCACGGTGGCGCGCGGGTGGAGTTGCAGCGCGGAGCCGGGGCAAATCGCGGCGAGCGGGCCTTCGACCATGTGTTCGACGGCGCGGACTTTGGCGGGGCCGAAGGC
>CAMATV010000014.1 GCA_945861235.1 Opitutus sp. GAS368 | reverse complement strand
AGGGAGGGCGAATTTTATTTCGGCGCTTGCGCGAGGTTTTTTTTCCTGCAACGTCAGCGACTCTTGAGGTTTGGCGCGGTAGCCAAGTGGTAAGGCCGAGCTCTGCAAAAGCTCTATGCGCCGGTTCAATTCCGGCCCGCGCCTCCAAGATTCTAATGCGAAGACATAGAGGTATTTAGAGAATTATTAGTAGTCGCAAAAGCGGCTAGTGGCAACCGTAGTGGCAACAGATGCATGGATGTTTCAGGATGTTTTGAGGGCGGTGGGCAGGCGACGAGGGCATCCAGTCGTCCTTAGTGGGGGGGAGGGGGTCGGGCGCGCGCGGGCGGGCGAAATATCTAATAGATCGAGCCCCTCGAAACAAATTTTGCAGAGATGCCTTCCCCCGTTTGGATGCCCACCATACCCCCTCCAACTTCACGCGGCGTGTTCCCTGCCCCCCGTGCCGAGAGAACGCCCGCTTTTCCGCCCCCCCCGCCGGCCCGCAAGGCGCTTCCCCGTTCGCGCGATCGGAGCGTCCGGCGCAGATTGACGACGTGTTCGCGTGTCAGGCCTCCTCCCGCAGCGCGGCGGAGGCGGTTCCCTAGAACGTTCCCTTCAGTCCGATGGTCCAAAGCGCGCCCAGGTCGAAGCGCTGGCGGAGCCGGGCATAGCCGGGCGTGACAGCTCCGTAGGCTTCCTGCTCGTCGGGGACGACCGTGGCGTTCCGCAGGTTGATGAAGAGGGTGGTGCGCGCCGTGAGTCGCCGCTCGGCGGAGACGTCGAGGTACAACCGTTCGACTTCCCAGAAGAAGGCGTCCGCCGGCAGGCTGGCTCCCGCGGCGATGCGGGCCGAGCGCTGGCGCGCGCGGTAGTTCCAGTTGAGACGTAGGTTGTAGGTGGGGCGGGAGAGGCTGGCGCCCCAGTTGGCGGAGAACGGCACCATGCCGGCGAAGTCGCCGTTGTCGTCGCCGAGGACGCGTTGGGCGGTCACGTTGGCGAAGACTTGGACGCCGCGCGCCCACGAAGGCAGGAAACGGGGCGCGTGCTTGTATTCGGCGCTCCAGCCTTCCATCCGCACCCGGCCGGGAAGGTTGTATTGGGTCGAAACTTCGTACGACCCGAACACCCCGGGCTCGAGGCCGTAGAGATTGAGGAAGTCGGGCGTCGCCGCCTGGACGGTGCTGCCGAAGAAGTTGCGGATTTCGCGCCGGAAGGCGCCCACTGAAATTTGGCCGACCCCCTCGAGATAATACTCGAGGCGCACCTTCAGGCTTCCGGCCTGCCAGGCCTTGATGCCGGCGTTGTTCACGATGATCTGGTTGCCCGGCGAAGGAGGGCTCTCGGTATCGGGCAGGGTCACGCCGCCGGTGTATTGGTTGAAGTCGGGGCGCCCCACGGACTGATAGGCGGCGAGTCTCAGGATGAGATCATCGCGGAACGACCAGCTGGCGTTCAGGCTGGGAAAGAGACGCAGATACTCCTTTTCAACCCGGGCGCCGCGGTCGAGGTAGGTCCTTTGCGACACCCCCAGGGCATTCGTCGCCGGTATTACCGTGAGGGGCCTTCCGTTGGCGCCCAGCACCGCGCGCCCGGTGGAGTCCCGCTGGTAATTGCGGGTCGGGTCGTTGAGCGGGCCCTGCGCCTCGATGTTGGTCTGTTCGGCGCGCACGCCGCCGACCAGCCTCAGCCGTCGCCCGAGACCCACGAGGTCGCCGCGAACATATGCCGAGGTGACGCGCTCCACGACGTATTTGGAAAGGCTGACGGCGGAACGGTAGTCGCCGTCGGGGTTGAGGCTGAAGTAGGCCGGATTCGCCTGATAGAGACGCCAGAGCTTCTCGTTGCTCGTCCATTGGGCCGCCGGGTGGCCATACGGCAGAATGCGCTGGGAGAATACCGGGTCCAGGTAGGGTAGGGCTGCGTCGTCGCCTCCCGCGGGGGCCGTGCTGCCGCGGCCGTCGGCCCCGAGAAAGGAGAACACGCGTGTTCCGCCCCGCAGGTCCCGGCTCCAATCGCGGAGGTCGAAGCCCGCCTTCAGGCTGAGTGGCAGGGCACCAGCGAGAACGCGCTGGACGTTGCCGTACGCGCTGCGGCGGACGTCGATCGTGTTGCTCTGGACGCTGTTCGACTGCGTGTACGCATAGGATGAGAGACGGAAGGGGTCCACGGGGGAGCCTGCCGCGTCGGTCACCACGATCCGGCCGGGCCGGAGGTACTGGACGTCCTCGAAAGCGACCGTGACGCCCGTCCGCCGCACCTGGGTGTTGTTGAAGAAGCCGCGGTCGATGTCGCGCACCCGGTCCGAGCACTTGGATAGACCCATCCCCGCCTCCATCTTCCAGATCGGGCCGTCATGCCGCCAGGTCAGGGACGGCATCCAGGTGCGGTTGATGCGGTCGCGGCCGCCCTGGGCGAGCGTGAGATCCCCCGCTCCCAGGGCGCCTCGGGTGAAGGTCGTTCCGAAATCAGCCGCGCCCACCCGGTTCACGTTGATGGTCATCTGCCGGTTGGTGGTGTCGGCATTGAAGGAGAAGAATTGGAAGGAGAACGCGAAGCGGTCACGGGGCGTCAGCCGGAAGTCGACCGTGGCGGAGAGCGAGCGGCGGATGGTGTCCTTCGGCGCATCCCGGACGACGTAGGTGGAAAGGTAGGGTCGCTCGGGCGTGGTATGGGGAAAAGCGATACCGTTGGTGGCGACGTTGACGCCGCGCCACGTGTTCTGGGTGAATTCCTCGGCCGTGTACTGCCGGGCGGTGCCGCCGGACAGGGAGAAGCCGAAGCGCGGTGACACCGGGCGCACGTAGGTGAAGTCGAGGCTCGGGTGCGCCTTGCGGGTCAGGGCCTCGCGCGGCCCGGGGGTCGGATGGAAATCGCGCGCGTTGTCCCGCATCACGAGCGAGGTCGTGAGCTGCAGCTGGGGACGGACCCGTTCGAAGGAGCTGCGCGGGACGAGGTTGACGGAGCCGGCCAGCGCGGAGCCCATCGACTCCGGTGTCGGCGAGAACGCGATCTCCACGCGCGATACGCTGTTGATCGAGGCCATGTCGACCTGGACGGAGCGGGTCGTGCTGTTGGGTCCGCCCGTGCTGGCGAGGCTGAAGCCATCGACCGTGATCGGCGTGTAATTCGAGGGCACGCCGTCGACCACGATGCCGCGCGCGTAGCCGCCGCCGTATTCGACCGTAACGCCCGGGAGGAACTTTACGAATTCGCCCACGTTGCCCTCGGCCACGTGGCCGAACTCCTCCGTGGAAACCACCTGGCGGACATTCGCCGAGTACTTCTGGTCGTTGATCGCGAGGGCCGCGGCGTCCATCTCGCGGGAGGCGCCGACGATGAATTCCGAAAGGCGCACGGTGCCGCTCCCTGCGGGGCCTT
This sequence comes from Opitutus sp. GAS368, assembly GCA_945861235.1. Lineage (GTDB taxonomy): Bacteria > Verrucomicrobiota > Verrucomicrobiia > Opitutales > Opitutaceae > GAS368. Next base: position 16,031 of record CAMATV010000014.1, on the reverse strand, counting down.
GCTCGAGCGCCAACTCCAGCGTGACCACCTCGCCGGCGCGCACGGATGCAGTGGCTCGCCCCGGCGTCAGGCCGGTGAAGACCGCTCGCACCTCGACGGAGCCGGCAGGCACCCGCGGAAAACGGAACCGGCCGTCGGCATCGGTGAACGCCTCGAGGGTGCCGTCGCCGAGGGTGACTCTCGCGTTGCCCAGGTAGCCCCCGGTGCGGACGTTGAGGACCCTTCCCTCGATCGAGCCCTCGGCGGGAACCGCGGCCGGCATGAGATGGCAGGCGATCAATGAGGCGATGAAAAGCAGGAGCCGACTGATAGGGGACTGGATTTTCAGGGGTATCGGATCCGGGAGGGGCATGGTGGGATTTGGATGAGTTAGCCGTAAATCAGTCGATTTTGAGAGGGCGGCGGGTTCGGGCGATGCTGGGGATTTGGGGGTGGGGAACCGCTGCCACGGAAAGGGTTATTTCAGGCGCGAATCGAGGCACTGCTTGCCGTTTGGGGGGCAAGCAGCATGGGGTGGGGATGATGTTTGGTGACCTCCGGATCGCTCGGAGTCAAGGAGCCAGCGTTTTTAGGAGCAGGTAAAAAGGGTCACGTTTTAATGATTAATGTGTCGCCCACTTCTTTCGCAGGAGAGCTCTCGGCATGGCGACACATTAAACGCTGTTGACCCCGTCAGACTCGGCTCACCAAGCGGGGCCGGCAGCCGGACGCGGCGGTGCGCACCCTGCTCTTTCATAAGTTCGGCGTGCTTTTGTCGTTGCGGTGGGACGGCGTCAACACCCAAGTCGGCTACACCTTTCTTACCCAGGTCGGTCCCAACCTGGGCCGCTTTGCCAGCCCCGAGAACTTCGCCTCGTGGCTGGGCCTGTGCCCCAACAACAAGGTCAGCGGCAACCACCGGCTCAGCGTCAGCACCCGGCCGTTCTCCAACCGGCTGGCGACGGCGTTGCGCATGGTGGCGCAATCGCTGAACCGCGTCGAGTCACCGCTGGGCGACTGGTTCCGCCGCATGCGCGCCAAACTTAGGCCGGCCGGTGCCGTCACCGCCGCCGCTCACAAACTGGCGCGTATCCTCTACACCATGATCAAGACCCGCACCGCCTTCGATCCCAGCAAACTCGGCAATCCCGCCCTCATTCGCCAACGCAAGGAGCGTTCCCTGCGCAAGCAGGCGGCCCTCCTCGGCTTCTCGCTCCAACCAGCCAAGACAGGTGCTGTTTCTTAGCAGGACCAAATACTCCGATCCGTTTAACCGCGGATTACGCCGATTCCGCGGACAAGGGTAGAATCAGGTCTGGGTCTTGGTTCGTGCCATTCGTGTAATCTGTGGTTGAACTGCCAGGAACATTACTCACGGACCGGACCGTCGAAGGCAATGAGCTGCTCGCACGATGCCCACGTGGGCAGGACACGCAGCCGGAGCTGATAGCGGCGGCTTTCGCCGGGCTCGAGCTTCGACGCGACGAGCGGATGGCGGTCGCGGGCGGAGCCGAGCAGCGAGCCGTAGAAGGGTTCGAGCGCGGTCGCGTAGGAACCGCGCGGGCCGTAGTGCTGCCAGTGCGCCAGGCGTGGCAAGTCGCCGGGACGGTACGCGAGCTCGAGGCCAAGTTGTATCCGTTCGTTCACGACGCCGATCCGGCAGAGGCCGTCGGCGTCCGGCTCGGTTTCCACAATCAGACCGCGCTCACCGGCGCCGGCGTGCTCCGCCAGGGCGGCGGGCACACGCTTGAGGGCGTTCATCGCGGCGGCGGCCAGCGGTTGCACGATGTCCTGGCCGGGCGGCGGCGGGACGACCCAGTACTGGGCGCCTCCACGATAGATGAAGCGCGCGCCCTCATCGAGCAGCGGGTAACCGAGATTGCAGTGGTAGAGCCAGTGGTGTGCGCTCGGCGTGTCGCCGCAATTCGTCACCTCGTCCTCGATCACAATCTCCGGCTGTCCCAGCGTGCAACGCAGCGTGCGGCGGACTTCAAACACGGGGCCGAAAACGCGGGTGTCGCGCACCACGAGGCCGATCTCTAGGTCGAGGCGGCCTCGGCGCGGGTCGGGATTGCGCAGCACCTCGACCACGGCGGGCGTGTTCGAGTAGCGGCCGTGCAGGGAGGTTTTCGCGCCGTTTTCGATCCGCGAGCCGCCGACGTATTCCGGTCCGCAGGTCGTGACGAGACCGCCGGGCCAGCCGCGGAGCCACTCGTTGCCCTCGTGGTAGGCGGGGTTGGGTTGGCGCAGGCCGTTGGGTGAAAGGTAAGCGAGGCCGAACGCGTTGTAGCTCGCGTCGACGATGTCCCCGCCGCGATCGAGCGCGACGGTGAAGCGCAGCCCGGCGCCGGTGTCGACGAACGCGACCCGCACGCCGCCGCCTCCAGGCGCATCGAGCGTGCCGGTGCGGATGCCGCCGAGTTGGTGGATATTCTCGAATTTATCCGGGTCGAAGGTCGAGGCAGACATGAGAAAAAATGTGACCGCAGGAACTGAGGTTGACCACGGATTATACGGATGGCGCGGATAAAGGCAGGGGCAGCTGCAGGTTTGAATCCGTGTGATCCGTGGTCGAAATCCGCAGCCCTCACCAAGGCGGCAGCGCCATCGTACCGCCGTCAAGCACGAGCGACGTGCCGTTGACGTAGCTCGCCTGGTCGCTCAGCAGGAACGCGGCGGCTTGGGCGATGTCGAGCGGCTGGCCGAGGCGCCGGACGGGAATGCGGCGGGCGACGTCGGCGTAGAGTTCCGCGACCGGCTTGTCCCAACCTTCGCAGGTCGCCGCGAGCATGGGCGTATCGATGGTTCCAGGACAGATCCCCACGACGCGGACCACGCCGGCGTGGTCGACCGCCAGGCAGCGGATCAGCGCCTCGAGCGCGGCCTTGGAGGCGCAGTAGAGCGCGTGCGCCGGGAAGCCGACGAAAGCGGCGACCGAGGTCGTGATGACGATGACGCCCTTCCCCTGTTTCTCCATCACGGGTACGACATGGCGGGCGGTCCAGAACACGGACTTCACGTTCACGTTCATGACCTTGTTCCAGACGGCGTCGTCGAACTCGGTCACCCGGCCCTTGGCCCAGACGCCGGCGTTGCAGTGGACGCCGTCGATGCGGCCGTGGAAGCCTACGGTGCGCTCGACCATGTTGCGCACGCTCGCCTCGTCGGAGACGTCGGTGAAAACGAAACGCACCTCCTGGCCGTTGGCGCGGAGTTCGGTTTCCATCTCGCGGCCGCGCGCCTCCTGGTTGGAGGCGATCACGACGCGGGCGCCGAGTTCCGCGAAATGCCGGCTGCAGGCTTCGCCGATGCCGGACGTGCCGCCGGTGACGAGAATGACTTTATCTTTCAGAGACATGGAGGAGTGGGGAGAGTGGGGCTAAACGGATGAACAGATGGCACCATTGAGGCCCGGAGTTCTTGACCGCGGATTTCGCGGATGACGCGGATGTTCAGGAGTCGCCGAATTATACGCGTAATCCGCGGTTAAATCTCAGGTTTTGAGGAAACCGGTGTCACTTCCACGGCAGATCGTCGTCGCTACCGAAGGTCATGAATTCGACCACGGCGCCGTGCTGTAGCACAAAGGCCACATGGAAGCCGGGCGACGGGCTGAAGGGCGGGATGAGCACGTTCTCGCCTTCGAGCGCGGCGGCCATGTCATCGACGCGAAACGCGATGTGTGGCAGGTCGCGCACCGGGCCGGACACGGGGCTGTCCTTTTCGAAGCGCAGGAACTCGACCTTGTACGGGTGGCGGCGCGGATCGGTGACCCAGACCTTCGTGTCGGACACGTAGGCCTCGCCGGGCTGGCTCACGTCGGTCGGGAGCCCCATGTGGTGAAACTGCAACTTAACCTTCGGATTGCTCATGGGAGGAGGCGATCGCGCGGTCGGCCATGCGGAAGAAGTCGTTCTCCGGGGCGTAGCCGAGCACCGTGCGGGCGCGGGTGAGGTTGATTTCGAACGAGTGGTAATCCGGGCAGCGCAGGTCGACGGTCGGGATGCTAAGCCGGCGCGAGAGGTAGTCGGCCGCGACGCGGTAATCGAACGCCGACGGGCCGGCGATGTTGAACGTCTGCCCGAGCGCCGAGGGATTATCGAGCGCACGGTTGAACGCCTGGACCACGTCGTCGAGGTGCACGATGTGTCGCCGCAGCGGCACGCCCTGCGCGTTCAACAGCACGGGAATCCGCTCCTGCTTCGCGACGACGAGTCGCATGACGTCGTCGCCGACCTCGCCGAATCCGTGCCCCGGTTCCGCGGGCCGCACGTTGTGCAGTAGCGAAAAGTGCTTCAACAGGTCGCTGCCGGTGAACACCCACGACGACCGCAGCACGGTGATCGGCACGCCGTACTGGATGCCGTACTGCTCCGCCATGACCTCCTCCATGACCTTCGAGAACGCATAGTACCCCGGGTACGCGGCGCGCGGGTGATTCTCGTCGAGCGGGATCGGCTGCGGATAGAACCAAATCCCGAGCGCGGCATCCCCGCCGAACAGGATGAACTGCCGGACCTTTTCCCGCCGGCACGCCTCGAGCAGATTGAAGGTGCCGCGCAGGCTGACGTCGAAGAACGTCGCCGCGTCCTCTTTCGCGGTCGCGAGCTGCACGACAATGTCGGCGCCACGGACTAGTTTCGCCACCGCTTCCGCGTCGACGATGCTGCCGGTAATGGAGACGACGTTGCGGCCCGTCACCGGCGTGCGGTGCACCAGCGCGCGGATGCCATAGCCGCGGGCTTCGAGTGAGGCGATGACCGCGCGGCCCAATTTTCCACTGGCGCCAAAGATGGCTGCGATGCTCATGGGAGGGTGTGGTGACGGCGGAACGTATCCGTTATTTGGCGACACGTCCGGCGGCGGCCGCCTGCCGGACTTCGGCGACCGTCACCGTGGCGCCACCGCGCTGCTTGCTCACGAAGTCGGCCTCCATGAAAGCGATTATCTCGAGCGTCTCCTGGGCGGACACGGGCGGCACGCCAGTCTGGCCGAATTTCACGATCGCCTTCACCAGGGGCACGTAGCCGTCGAACTTGCCGACGGGCGCTTCGCCCTTTTCGCCCACGGCCTTGCCACTGTACCCCTTCTGCTGGCGATAAGTCCCGGTGCGGCCTCCCGCCCATTTACCCTCCGTCACAATCGAGCCGGCCTCGCTGTTGCGGCGGGTGACGCTCTCGACGCCGGTGCCCATGACAGTGAACAGCGACTCCACGCCGTGGACGCCGTACCAGAAGAGATCCATGTGCGTCGGCTCGAGGGAGGCTGGGCTTCCGGTCTCGGCGCTCTGCACGCGGCCGATGCTGCCGTTGCGCACCGCCTGCGTCTCCGCGGCGAAACGCAGCGCGGACGAGCTGAAGACGGGCACCTTGCGCTGCTTTGCGAATGCGTATATCTCCATCGCATCCTTGAGCGAAGCGGCCGCGGGCTTCTCGATATAGGTCGGCTTGCCGGCGAGGATGGCTTCGCGCGCCTGCACGAGATGAGGGCGACCGTCGACGCTCTCAATCAGGATGACGTCGACGTGTTTCGCCATCTCCGTGATCGAGGGGTAGAGCTTCACGCCAAACTCGTCCTGCAGCTGCTTCGTGTAGCCGTCGACGCGCGACCACGAACTCGCGATGTCGGGGCTGCCGACCTTGACCGCGGCGACGACCCGCGCGCCGGGTACGTGGTCCTTGTCGTTCGGGTTGTTCAGCACCTTGGTGAACGCGATGACGTGGCCGGTATCGAGACCGACCATGCCGAGGCGGAGGTCAGCGGCGCGGGCGACCGCGACCAGGAGCAGACCGACGATGAGGAAGAGAGCTGATTTAAAGCGGTACATGGGTGGGGTGGCGGGTATTTTTTCCGGGGCATCCGGAGTTTGACCACGGATTACACAGATAGCGCGGATCAAGACCCCAGTTCGCTTCGCCTTCATCCGCGCTATCCGCGTAATCCGCGGTTAAAAACTAATTGTTTGACCGCGGATTACGCAGATAGCGCGGATAAAGACAGGGGCAAGTCCGGGTTGTTCATCTTTGTTATCCGTGCAATCCGTGGTCAAAAATTCCGGGGGCTCCGTGGTGCGGGCGAGTTAGGAATTAGAGCGCGACGACGCGGCCGGTGGCCGCGGATTCTTCGGCGGCGAGGCAGGCGCGTACGGCTTCGCGTGACTCCTCGGGCGTGATGACCGTGGGCCTGCGGCCCTGGCTCACGCAGGTGACGAAGTAGGACAGCTCCTCGCGCAGCGCGCCGGCGCGCACGCCGTGGATCGATGGCCAGTAGGTGGTGTCGGGCGAGTGCCACCCGGTCTTGTCGCAGATGGAGAAGTTCGGGTGCGTGTCGTGGATGTGGATCGAACCCTCGGTGCCGTTGATCTCCATCCGTTCGTCGATCTGGAACGGCGTGGTGTCGGGCAGGCACCAGTTGTCCTCGAGCACGCCGATCGCGCCGCTGTCGAAGCGGTACATCGTCCAGCCGAGATCGGGGTTCTTGAGGCCGCGGATGCTGAGCGTCTGCGCGTAGGCGGTTACGACCTTCGCGCCAGTGTACCAGAGCATGAGGTCGGTATCGTGCACGCCGTCGCCGATGATCGGGCCGATCTTGCCCAGCACCTGAGCGCCGACGAAGGCCGGAAGATTCCGGCGCGCGTAAAGGGACACGATTTTGCCGATCTTGCCCGCGGCGATCTCCGCCTTGGCGGCGGCGTAGCGCGGGTTGAAGCGGCAGATGTGGCCTACCATGAACGAGCCGTCGGCCTTCTTGGCCGCATCGACGATCGCGTCGCAGTCGGCGATGGTCGAAGCCATCGGCTTCTCGAGAAACACGTGCTTGCCGGCCTGCAGCGCGGCCAGGGTCGGCGCGGCGTGCTGGTCCCACATCGTGACCACGCTCACCGCGTCCAGATTCGGGTCGGAGAGCATCCGGTGGTAGTCCGTGTGCAGCTGCGAAACGTTGAAGGTCTTGCCCACTTCGGCGAGCCGCTCCGGGTTGCGCGTGCAGAGCGAATAGAGCTCGACGTTGGGCAGACTGGACAAGGCCTCGAGGTGCTTCTCGCCGAACCAACCCAGACCGATGACTCCGTATTTGATCTTTTTCATGCGTTAGGCTCCGAGGGCGAAAATCGCGTCCATCGCCCGCGACGTGTTGTGGATGAGAACTTCTGGACAGTGTTTGTAGAACGGCACCGGCGGGATCATCTCGCCGGCGACCCAGCCGCTGTATCCGGTTTTCCGTAACGCCTGCATCACGGCAGGCCAGTTCACATCGCCCGACAGCAGGTCGCAGAAGCCGTCGATCGTGCCGACGTTGCGCCGGAAATCCTTGAAGTGCACGCGGCGGATCCGCTTGCCGAGGGTGCCGATCCAGTCCTCCGGATAGCCGACGAGCAGGGCGTTGCCGACGTCGAAGTAGCTGCCGACAGACTCGTGGCGGAGCTCGTCGAGGAACCAGCGCATCTCGATCGGGCTGAGGAGAAATTTATTCCAGACGTTCTCGACGCAGAGCGTGACGCCCGCCTTCTGTGCGGCCGGCAGCGCGGCCTTGATGAACTCGTTGGCGCGCCGGTAGGCGGTCTCGTAGGGCACGACTTCGGCGCCCGGGACAAAGTCCACGCCGACGGCGCCGGGCACGACCAGCACGGCGTCGATGCCGAGGTGCTGGGCGCACTCGATCTGCCGCCGGAGAATGGCCTCGGCGCGTTGCCGGACGGCGACATCGGCGCTCGCGGCGTTGGCGCCCCAGTACAGGCCGGTCGCCAGGCCGCTGAGCTGGAGGCCCGCCGCCTCGACGGCCCGGCGCACGGCACGGAGATCCTCGGCCGAGGTGGTCATCCCCACGGGGCCCGTGTCGGTGAGGTCGATCTCGAAACCGGCAAAGCCGGACTCGCGCGCCACCGTCAGTTTCCGTTCCAGGGGCCAGTCGAATGGGAACGACCAAATGCTAATCGCCTTCTTCATGGGGTCAGAGTTTCACAGTGCGACCGGTGGTCGCGGATTTGATTTCCGCGAGCACGGTGCGGACGGATTCCGCTCCCTGCTCCGGCGTGGAGATTTCGGGCTGGCGGCCTTTTTCCAGGCAATCGACGAAATACTTCAGTTCGTTGAAGTAGCCGCCGAGCGAGGAGATGTTGCCGCCGCCCGCCTTTGAGCTGCCGACCTTGGGACTCTGGAACGCGAGCGGAGCCCGCGGTTTCTTGCCCTCGGTGATCGTGAGGGTCGGATTCGCGCTGCTGTCGAACTCGACCACGCTGCGCTCGAAGACGGCCTCGAAGGCCATGCGGAAGCCCCACTGCGATGGGTAATTCCAGCCGCCTTCCGCCGTCACCGCGACGTCATCGAAGTGATACTGGGTGAACAGGTGACTCCAGCCCGACGGGTCACGAGTGCCCACCGAGGTCACCGCCTTCGGCTGGCCGATCAAGTGGTGCACGAAGTCCGTATCATGGATGTGGAGATCGAAGGCCGCGCCGCCCGACAGTGCCGCGTTGTTGACCCAGTTGCCGATACTGTAACCCGGCCGGCCGGAGCGGCGGACCATCGACAGGCTCAGCAGGCGGCCGCCGCGTTTGGAGCGGACGTATTTTTCGAGGGCCTGGTATTCGGGCCAGAACCGGATGCAGTGGCCGATCTGCATCGTCACTCCGGCTTGCTTCGCCTCGCGGGCGAGCGCATCGGCTTCCCGGGCAGTTGCGGCGAACGGTTTTTCGCAGAAGACATGCTTGCTGGCGCGGAGCGCGCTGCGGATGTAGCGCGGGTGGTGGAGCGTCGGGACGCAGACATCGACCGCGTCGACCTCCTGAGTGCGCAGCGCTTCTTCGATGTCGCGAAACACCGGCACGTCAAAGCCGAGCTGTTTCGCCTTCGCCTGCGCGCGGGGCACGTCGTCATCGACGATCGCCGCCACCCGGGCGCGCGGGAGCGCGCCATATACCTGTGCGTGAATGCCGCCCATGAAGCCAAATCCGGTGACAAGTATTCTTTGCATGAAAGGGAGTGCCGGCGCCCGGGGGCGCCGGTGAGAAGAGGAAGCGTGGAAGGGGTTGGAGCTGGTGCGGGAACGCGGACCACGAAAGGACTTTCGCGCCCAATGCTCGGCAACAGTATTCTGGTGTTTTCAACATCCCCGGACCGCGGCGACGCCATCGTCGCCGCGGCGCAGCCCGGGAGACAGGTCGTGTTCAGAGGTTGACGCGGATCGAGAGACGGAAATCACGACCGACTCCGACCGAGCCGGTCGAGAGGGCGGCCGCCCGATAGTATCGCTTGTCGAATAGATTGTTGATGTTCAGTCCGACGTTGACCGCACGGTTCATGAGTCGCGTGCGGTAACCGAGCATCAGGTTGCCGACGAAGTAGCCGGGCGTCCAAATCATCTCGGCCACGCCATTGCGATCGAGGTCGAAGTTGCCCTGATAGGACTCCTTCCGATACTGGCCGCCGCCGCCGATGTTGAAGCCCTTCAGCGGGCCGCTTTCAAAGCGATACGACGTGATGAGATTCGAGCGCACCTTGGTGAAGCCGGCGACGGGCGTGCCGTCGGGCACCGAGGCGAGAAACGCATCGGTGACCGGCGTCAGTCCACCCGCCGCATTGGCGATGGCCTTGGCCGTTTTCGTGTCCGGGTAACGTTCGGAGGTCTCGAGTTCGTTGCTGGAATAATTCCAGACCAACCGCCAGTTCCGGGTGAGGTTGGCGACCGTGTCGAACTCGAGGCCATCGGCGGCGACGTCCTGCGAGTCACTGCCAGCCGTATTGAGGCCGGAGACGAGGAGGGCGAGTTCGTCGCGCGCGGCCGCCGAGGGTGCCGCGGCCGCCCGACGGTAAGTCTTGTAATAGGTCCAGTTCGACTCGAGCCGGCCGTCGAGGAGCAGCCAGCGAATGCCGTATTCCTCGCCAAAGCCCTTGGGCGCGGCCTGGATCGTGCCGGGCAACAGGCCGGGCGTTCCGGAGGTGGTGGTCAGCACGACATTTTCGGCGTAGGTCCCGTACAGGGCCAGAAACTTGGTCACGTGGAACACGCCACCGTAGTTGTAGGAGCGGGGACGCGCGCGATAGCGGAGGCGGCCGTTGCCGGGCAGTTGATAGGTCTCGCCCGTGACCGCGTTGTAGAAGTCACGCTCCGGGTCCTGGTTGAACGAGTCCTGACGCCAGCCGACCATCGAGTGCAGCCGTTCCTTGAAATAGGTGCCAGTGGCGCCAATCATGCCGCCCTCGTTCCAATAGTAGCGGTTCATCAACCGGCCCGTGTTGCCGTCGACCACGATGTCGCGCAGCATCCGCGTCTGGCCGGGAATCGCACCGCGGCGCGTGAGCTTCTCGTCATCGCCGTCCTTGAAGTAGAACCGGCGGTTAACGCGGTTCTGCGACATCACGGTGAAGTTGTTCTGATACGCGGCCAGCGTGTTGGCGTTGATCAGCGTTCCCTTGAAGGCCGGGCTCGCCGGATCGACGAACTCCGCCCACTGCTCGTCGAGCGGCTCCTGACTCTGGTAATGGAGACCGCCGATGATACGCTGCGTCATGAAGCTGAACTTGAGATCGTACACGGCGGAGACGCGGTAGCTTTGCATCGGCTCGGGGTAGTTGCGGATGCCGTGGTAGAGCTCGGTGTAGTACTGCCCCGCATACGGATTGACGCGGCCGTCGGGCAGCGTATCGCGCAGGTCACGGTACACGGACGCCTGCTGGGAACCGCCCTTGATGCCGATCTCGCGGATGCCCTGCTGCCACGTGGCGAGGACCTGGAGGTTGAGCCGGCTGCCCACCTTCTGATCGATCGCGATGCTGTGCGCGTAGTGGTCCGTCTTGTTGTAAGCCCCGGGGCCCTGGAGGTTGAGCTTGTCCCCGACAATACTGCCATCGAAGAGGATCAGGTTCGTGCCGGAACTCCGACGCGTGCCCGCCGTGTCATACGTGAGCCCGTTCGCCGGGTTGTAGGTGAAGCCGCCGGTCGTCGCCGTATGCGTCGTCGCGGTGCCCAGCCGGTCCGTGGTGCTGAACTGATCCGAGAGCATGTTGGGCGCCATGATCGCGACGTTCTCGCCGAAATCGGTGCTCACATTGATGTTCGTATTCTCGAACGGCCGGTAGTTGACCGTCGCATAAAGACCACGAAACCGACGCCCGGTGTGGTTCTGGAAACCGCCGCCACGCTGGTAGGCCAGCGAGGCACGGAACGCCAGTTTGTCGGAGAGGGGCCGGTTGATGTCGAACTCGGCGCGATAAAGATTCTTCGAGCCGCCGATCAGCGCGAGCGTCTGCGTCGGTTTGCGCGTCGCCTGCTTCGTGACCTGGTTCGAGATGCCGCCGGCGCCGCCGCCGGTGTAGAGGAAGCCGTTGGGTCCGCGCAGGAGCTCGACGCGGTCGATGTTGTGGCTGTCGAGGCTCACAAAGAAAACCACGCCATCACGCAGGTTGGTACTGCCGGTGCCGCGCGAGACCGTGCCACCGTTGCCCGAGCTGATCGGCGACTCGTTGTTGGTGCCCACTTCACCCGAGATGTTAAACATCGAAAGCTCGGCGATGTCGGTGACGATCAGGTCTTCCATCAGCGCGCGATTCAGCACCGAGATGGAGCTCGGCATGTCGCGCAGCAGCTGGGCGGTGCGCGAGCCGGACAGCGTCTGGGTCGCGCGGTAGCCGACGTCGGCCTCCCCCACGACTTCGAACACCGAGAGCTTGATGGCGTCTTCCTTCGCCGCCTCGCCCGCCGGTGCGGCGGCCTGGGCTCCGAAACAAGGTGCAAAAGCCAACGCGAACGCGGTGACAGCAGGCAGGAAGGAACGGACGAGGGCGGGGATAACAGGATTCGCGGCGGGGCCGGAATCCGTCCTGCGACTCCGGCGTGGGCCGGCGGCAGGCGACGAGCGGTATGACGCTGGCATGGTTTGATGGGGAACGGGTTCTCTAGGAGGTACGTATCGGGGAAGTGGTGACGCGTAGCGGCGGGCGGGCGGTTACTCGACGATCAGGACACCGCGCATCATGCGCCAGTGGCCCGGGAAGGTGCAGACATACGGATAGCGCCCCGGCTGGGCCGGGGCGGTGAAGCGCAGCTCGAAACGCGCCTTGGGGTCCACGAGCGGCGTCGCGTGCAGCACGCTGCGCGAGGCCGGAATGTACTGCTTCGCCATGCCGTCCGGCGCGGTCGCCATCTGGTCGGCGAGCTCGCCGACCTCCTCGATTGTGCCGGGAGCGAGGATCAGGAGATTGTGCTGCATCAGGTCGGGGTTCTCGAAGATGATCCGGACCGGCTGACCCGCCTTCACCCGGAGTTCGACCGGCGAAAACTGCATCTGGTGCGGCACCGCCTGGACCCGGAGCGCGTCCTGGTCGGCCGCGTGCGCCTGCGTCCACGCCGCAGCCATTCGGTTCAACTCCTCGGTGCTCTGGGGCACCCGGGCGTCCGCGAGCGACTGGCCCAGCGAATCGTAGATGAAAACGGGCGGCGCGGTGCGGAGCCGGCGGTAGGAAATTTCGACGGCATTGATGCCGGGCTGGAGGTCGAGCACGAGCTGATGCTCCAGGCTGTATTGGTGATCGACGGAAAAGATCTGCACGCCGTTGACCGACACGTCCATGAAGCCGTGCCGGACGCTCAGCAGCGCGGACTGGGCGGACTTCGCGTCGATGTAGGTCTTGTTCACCACCTGCAGCGCTGCGGTCTTGGCCGCGGGCGAACGCGGCTCCGCCGGCGGTGAATCGTCGGTGAGCCAGTGCACGACCTTCGTTTCCGGGGCGATATCCAGCACCGGAATCGACCGGCGGCGTCCCGGGGCGGTGCCCGCGGCCAGCGTGGCGCGCATATCCGCGACCGGACCGCCGTGCGCGTGCAATCCGCTCAAAACGGATTCCACGTCGGGCTGCACCGGGCGGAGATGGGAAACGGCGTTGATCGCGGCCATCTGCACCCGCGGGTGCCCGTCCTGCGCGGCGGTCGTGAGCATCGCCTTCGCCGCCGGCAACTGCGCGAACTGCAGCCGCACCTGCTGCACGGCCGCGGCGCGGTAGTGGGGATTCTTGGACGCGAGCAGCCGCTCGAGCAGACGCGCACGGACCTCACCTGCGGCCTGCAGCACCCAAGTCGCCTCCAGGACCGACTGATCGAAATGCGGCTGCCGTGCATCCTGCACCGCCACCCAGCGGTCCACGGCGTGCACCGCCTTGGCGCCGAGTCTGCGCAGCCGGAGCCGCGCGTGCGCCCGGATCACGTCCTGCGGATGCTTGAGCAGCTCGAGCAGTTCGTCGACGGAAGCCCCTTCGATCTTCGGCCAGTCCTTCACCAGCGGCTTGCCGTTGTACACGATCCGCCAGATGCGGCCGTGCTCGGTATCCCAGCCCAGATCGCGGCTCGGATTCGGCCCCTGACCAATGAGCACAGTACAAAAATCCGCGACGTACATCGCCCCGTCGAAGCCGAACTCGATGTCCACGGGGCGGAACACCGGGTTCTTCGTCTGGATGACGTCGAAACGCCCGGCATCGACGTGGGGTCCGGTCTCGGTGGTCGTCTTCGTCAGCGTCACGCTGTAGGTGCCGAGCAGCATCCCAGCCGCGAGCGATTGCTGGTACTCGTCCGGGAAGTTCGGACTGGAGACGATGGTGACGTTCGAGCCTTTGGCGTAGTTGAAGATGTCGCCGTATTCGTTGCGGTGGTACACGCCGAACGGGGTCCAGGTGTGGACGAGCCCGTCCTTCACGTTGCCGCCGCCGTAGCGCTGGAACATCGAGCCATAACGGTCAAAGGCGACCTTCCACGAATTCGGCGTGATGTGCTGCCACTCCGTCTCGATCCGGCCGGTCGCGGGATTGAGCCGGTAGGTGTTGGCGTCCGCCCCGCGCACGACCCCAACCGGAGTCTCGAACTGCGAGCGGTTGAAGACGCCGTCGCAGAAGATTACATGGCCGCGCGGGTCGACCGACACCATGCCGCCGTGGTGCGTATCCGACATGTCGATGCCGCGCAGCAGCTCCGTCTTGCGGTCGGCCCGGTCGTCGCCGTTGGTGTCCTCCAGAATCCAAAGCCGCGGCTGCGCGGACACGATCACGCCCTGCTCGTGGAAGGCGATGCCGTCGAGCGCATCGAAACCCTCGGCAAAGACCGTGCACTTGTCCGCCTTCCCGTCGCGGTCGGTGTCCTCGAGAATGAGAATCTTGTCAGGATACGGCAGCCCGGGCTCGGTGAAGGGGAACGAAGCCATGGTCGCCACCCAGAGCCGGCCACGCGCATCGAACGCGATCTGGATCGGATTCCGGACTTCGGGGAAGTCCGATTCCGAGGCGAACAGGTTCATCGTGTAGCCCTCCGCCACGGTGAATCCCTTTTGCTGTTCCTTCGGCTGCCGAATGACCGCCTCCACGGCGCCGCGCCGCGAATCCCCTGCATCCTTGCCGGTGCGGGAGCTGCCCTTGGTCCGGTCGAGGATCGAGGGCAGCGACGGCGTCGGATAGTCGGCGAACTTCGAGTCCGGCCGGTTGATCAGCCCGTGGATCACGGCTTCGGCCTGCTCGATGAGCTGATGGTAGCGCGGCAGCTCTACCGCATATTCCTGCGGCCGGCGGCGCTGGCCGAAATAGAGGACCGCATTCTTGATCCGGGTCAGCACCTCGTTGCGGTGCGCCTTCTGGGCGGCGGCCTTCGCGACCTCGGGGACGCGGGTGGGATTCACTTTCGCCAGCGCCGGCTCGCCCAAGAGCGCCTGCGCGATCACCCGTCCCATCCGGCGGCAACCCTCCTCGTTGAGGTGCAGCCCGTAGGTCGTCAGCGGAGTCTGAGTGGTCCGGTAGGCCTCGCGGCTCGCCGAAAACAAATCCACCCAAAGTGCCTTCCTCGCGGCCGCCTGTTCGGCGAGCACGGTGACGTAGACGGAGAGATCGCGGTTGCGCGCCTCGGCATCGGGGGCGGAGCGCGGTTCGGCCGCCAGCGGGGAAAGCATCACGAGTTTCGCCTCCGGGTGCCGCCGCGCGATCTCGCGCAGGTACAACCCGAGCTGTTGGCGGAAGTCCGCCAGGCCCGCCTGACCGGCGAAGGACTCGTTCATGCCAAAACCGACGACGACGACATTGGCCGGCCACTTTCCGAGCAGGCCCTTCAAATGCTCCGCGTAGCCGTCCGGTCGCAGCTGGAAACCGACTTCGTCACCCGTCCACGCGAGGCTGCGCAGTTTCAGATTTTTGCCCGGATGCGCCAGCTGCAGCCACGCCTCGAGTTCACCGTGCTCGAGCAGCCGCTCGACCATGGCGTTGCCGTAGAACAGAATCGTGTCGTTCGCCTTGAGGGGCACGTCCGCCCGGGCGGCTAAGCTCAGCCCGAGCGCGGCGAGGAGCGAACGCCCGCTTCCCCGCAGCAGAATCCGGATGAAACAAGCTAGAATACTCGAAAGACTGAAGGACACGGACGGACCAACGGCATAGAAATCCATGAAGGAGGGCGTCGGACAATAGAGGGGCGGGATTTGTAACCGAGGACACATCCAGCAAGACCGCGTCTATCTGTAATGCAATACCGCGTCCTTCTGTTAATGCAATATTATATTCTTGTTGCAAACATTCCGGAATGTTGTCTTGGACTCAACTCACGCTAGGATCTCCGCGATTGTCACGGCGCGCTTTTCAACCAGCGAGCGTTGCTATAAAAGGAAACTGGATTTTCAGGGAGATCGGGTCCGGGAGGGGTTTTTAGTGAGAGTTAATGGTTCAAAATTCCCTTCGCTCAGCGCTTCGCCGGGACGGCCTCGAGCAGGAGTGCGATCGCCTTGTTCAGGCCGGCGGCGCCGGGTGTGGCGCCCTTGAAGTGGCCAAGACGGACGACAACTAAATCGTGCGAGGGGATGATGAGTGTGATCTGCCCGCCCGCGCCGGCCATGCAGTAGGCCTCGCGCGGCGCGGGGAAGCGGTCGTCGGTGTTGATCCAGAAAAGTCCGCCGTAGTTGGGACGCTGGTCCGCCACCCACGCGGGGCCGGAGTCTGAACGAACTTCACAAAGCCCTCGGGGAGCATCGCCCGACATGGGCACACCTGTCCGCGACCTCAAACCGACCAGCGCACTCACCCTGCAATCACCTCAGT
>CAMATV010000013.1 GCA_945861235.1 Opitutus sp. GAS368 | reverse complement strand
CTTTTGTGTCCGTCGTTCTGCCGCACGATGCTCTCCGAATAGGCGGCGTCGTAGTCGAGTGCGAGGCGCGCATAGGTGTGCTCGGCGCCGGCGTGCAATTGCCGCTGCGAATCCTCGAAGCGGTTCCCGTCGGTCTGCAGCTCGAACGTCGACGCCGGCACCGCGCGCACGCGCGTGATCTTGTCGGTGAAGTCGGGGAGGATCGCGTTGTTGCCCGTGGGCTGGCCGGCGGCGTTGAGCGCCGCGACGGTGCGTGACGTGAATGCGCGCGTCCGCAGATACTCGAACGAGCGCTCGTGCGCGTCGTTGTAGATGCCGTTGAGAAAAACGCGAAACGTCGGGCTGAACCGGTAGTCGAGCTTGAGCGTAGCGCTCCTGTTCAGGCGGTTGTTGTAGATGTCCGCCGAGCGATAGTCCCACACGTAGGCGGGGCTCGTGGTGACGAAGGCGTAGTCCTGCGTCATCTGAATCGCGGACACCGCGTTCTCACTGTAGAACATGCTGAACGTCACGCCCAAGTTGCGGTCGCCGCCGAAGGCATCGAAGGCCTCCTGGTAGCTAAACGACGTCATCGGGTGAAGCGAGTGGTTCCGCGTCGCGGGGTTATGGTCGTAGAACGGCGGCGCCCACTTCGCGCCGAAGCGGTAGATCATCCGGCGCTTTTCCTTCATGCTGAGCGGCGAGCGGGTCTTCATATTGATATTTCCGCCGAGCGAGTCCGCATCCATATCCGGCGTCGCGGCCTTCGTCACTTCGATCGTGTCGAAGAACGCGCCCGGGATGCTGTTGGTGCGGAAATTCCGGTTCATGCCGCCGGAGCTCGCCATCTTGTTGCCGTCGACCGTGACGGAGTTGAGCGTGTGATTGGTGCCGCGGACCATCACCTCGCTCACGACGCCCTCGCCGTTGAGGGAGCCGGCGATGCCCGGCAATCGGATCAGCAACTCGCCCGCCTCGCTGTTGGACAAATTTCCGTAGGCATCGAGGGCGACGACGCTCTTCACGCTGTCGGCATTGCGCTGGGCCGTGAGTGCGGCCGCATTGCCTTCCCGTTCACCGACCACGCTGAACTTTTCCAATTGATAGACATCCGACACGAGGTCGATCGAGACCAGCGCTTGCTGTCCCGCGGCGAGCGCAACGGTCCGCACGTCGCGGTTGAGGCCGGTATAGGTGACGGCGACCGAGTGAGTGTCCGCCGGGAGTCGGTCGAAGCGGAAACGACCCATCGAATCGGTGAGCGTGCGCAAGCCGAGCGCAGAGATCTCCACGGCGGCGCCCTCGAGCAACGCCTTGGTCGCGCCGTTGCTGACGCGGCCGGAGATGCCTCCGGCGTCGGTCGCCGTTTTCGCCGCATCCGAGCTTGGATTTGCGACAGACCGGCTTGAGACGGCATTGGCAATTTGAGCTTGGCCAACAGTGCAAACAGCGACGAGGCCCGCGAGAGCGAGGCAACGGCAGGCGAGTCGATGGGCGAGAAGCGGGAACGTGGGGTGGGCAGTCATGGGTTGCGGGGATGGGGCGGAGCCGCGTTTGGGGGTAGCGACGGAACCTCGCCGATAGTAGCCCATGGCAGAATCCTGTCACTGGGTTTTTGAGGCGGCGTTTGTCAGATTTTTCGTCACGCGGTCGGTGCCGCGCGCCGCGCCGGGGGGTGTGTTCAGGTCGCGTCCCTGGTCCGCAGATGGAGGCTCCTCATGACAATGTCTCCTTGATCACGTGGCCGTGCACGTCGGTGAGGCGGCGTTCGATTCCGTTATGGTAGTAGGTGAGGCGTTCATGATCGAGACCGAGCAGGTGAAGAATGGTCGCATGAAGATCGTAGATCGTGGTGATGTTCTGCACGGCCTTGTAGCCCAGGTCGTCGGTGGCTCCAAAACTGAACCCCCGCTTCACGCCGGCGCCCGTCATCCAGACCGTGAAACCGTCGGGATTGTGATCGCGGCCACTGGCGCCCTTTTGAAACGTCGGCATCCGCCCAAATTCGGTGGCCCACACGACGAGCGTGTCGTCGAGCAGGCCGCGTTCCCGCAGGTCCCCGACCAGCGCCGCCGCCGGCTGATCGAATACGGCGCCGTGGATGTCATACTGCGCCTTGAGGGCGCGGTGCCCGTCCCAGTTCACTGCCCCGAGATCGCACATCTGCTGGGCGCCGTGATACAGTTGGATGCAGCGCACGCCACGCTCGAGCAAGCGCCGCGCAAGGAGGCAGTTTCGGGCGAACCCGCTCTTGATCGGATCGGGGTCGTCTACGCCGTAGCGCGCACGGGTCGCCGCGGTTTCCTTGGCGAGGTCGCTAACCTCCGGCACCGACAGTTGCATCCGGGCCGCGAGTTCGTAGCTGGAGATGCGTGCGGCCAGATTTTGGTCGCCGGGGTATTGCTCCAGGTGGCGGTCATTGAGGAAACGCAGCGCATCACCGACGGCGCGGTCCGTCCCGGAGGATGAACCCCGAGGCGGTGCGAGATTGTAGATCGGCTGGCTGGCGTTGAAGGCGGTGCCCTGGAACACCGCCGGAAGGAAGCCATTGCCCCAGTCGTTCGGTCCGCCCACCGGCACGCCGCGGGTGTCGGGGATGGCGACAAACGCGGGCAGGTCGTCCGCCTCCGACCCCAGCGCGTAACTCGCCCACGCGCCGACGCTGGGGTAGCCATCAAAGATGAAGCCGGTGTTCATCTGGCAGTCGGCGGGACCGTGCGTGTTCGACTTGGCGGTCATGGAATGGATGAAGCACAGGTCATCCGCCATCTCTGCAATCCGGGGGAAGAGATCGGAGAGCATTTTGCCGCTCCGGCCGCGGGGCTTGAACTCGTAGAGCGGGCGCACGAGGTTGCCGTTTTCCCCCTGAAAGGTGATGAAGTTCTCCTTGGCGCCCGGCATCGGTTTGCCGTCCATGCGCAGCAGTTCCGGTTTCCAATCGAAAGAGTCCAGATGGCTCACTCCACCCGAGCACTGAATCATCAGCAGCCGTTTGGCCTTGGCCGGAAAATGCGGCACCCGCGGGGCCAGCGGCCGGCCCGGATCAATCACCGGACGCACCGCTGACGCGCCCAACGCGCGGTCCCGACTGAGCAACGTGGCGAGCGCGATCCCGGCCGCCCCGTGGCCGAACTGTTGGAGGAAGGTCCGGCGATCCAGCAGCGCCCGGCCGGTGGCGGAAAGAACGGGCGGCTTCATGCGGAAGCGGTGGAGGTGTTCATGGCACGAACAGGAGTTCGTTGGTGTTGAAAATCATGCGACACACCGCTGGCAGCCCATGGTCGAGGGCGAGCTTCGTGCAAACCGCCGCCTCCTGCGGCGAAGGCGGGCGGTGCAGGGCGAGACGGAAGAGATGATGCACCTGGGTGGCAACGGGGCCGGGCGCTTCGCGCTGCACGCGGGCCGCCAGGTGCCCGGCCTGCTCCATGACGAACGGGCTGTTGAACAGATTCAGCGCCTGAAGGGCGGTGGTCGAGCGGGTGCGCGCGGCTTGATCCTGGGTGAAATCGGGGCAGTCGAACGCCCCGAACGTGGAGTCTTTCGCCACGCGGATTCGCGTCATGTAGATCATCCGGCGCCATTCTTCCGCGCCGTAGCTTTCCTTCGGTTTGTAGATGCGCACGTAGCTGTCGTTCGGCTCGAAAACACTGAATCCTGGACCGCCCATGCGCAGGTCCAACGTGCCGGCGAGCTGCAGCATCCCGTCGCGCACGTCCTCGGCATCCACTCGGCGCGGGGCAAACCGCCAGAGCAGGCGGTTGCCCGCGTCCAACGCCATGCCGTCGGCGTTCGGGTGGCTGCTCTGCTGAAACGTGCCGGAGAGCAGGAGCAATCTCATCACGTGTTTCACGCTCCCGCCGTGGCCGGAGAATTCCTGCGCGAGCCAGTCGAGGAGTTCCGGCTGCGTCGGCTGCGCCCCCTGATGCCCAAAGTCGCTCGGCGTCGCGACGAGGCCTGCGCCGAAGACCCACTGCCACAGCCGGTTCACCAGGACCCGGCCGGTGAGCGGATTTTCCGGCTGCGCGATCCACCGCGCCAGGGCCGCACGTCGTTCGGGGTCGGAACTCGCGGCCGGCAGGACCAGGGGCGGTCCGATTTCGCGCGGGGCGCCCGGCGGCACCTCCTCCTTCGGCAGATTGACGTCACCCCGGGCTAGGCGACGGATCGCTCCGGGCTTCTCGAATTTTCCCGCATAGACCATCTCGGCGTCCAACATCGCGGCCAGTTTCGCGTCGTTGCGGTGAAGACGCTCCGTCGCCGCCCGCGCTCCGGTGTCATCGCTTCCTTCGGCGGGAGATTTTTCACCGGCCGAGGTTGCGGTCGCCCGCGTTTCCGATCCGGCGACGACACGCCAGGTGCGGTCGGCGCCCTCCACCTCGACCTGATAATCGATCGAAACTTGATTCTTCAGCCGGCCGCTGCGGTCACGGCTCCACACCACCGCCTCGATCTCCTGGGGTGAACCGAAGTCGATTTCGACCCAGCCCGGTTTGCCGTTGGTCGACCAGCCCTGCCGCGCGCCGTAGCGTCCATCGGTGAGATTCTGGGCCCGCGCCGTCGGGCTGGCCGTCAAACGCACGCCCTTGATTTCACGGGCGACATTCCGACCCGCCGGGGAATAAACCTCGAACTCGTCGAGGAAGGCCCGCGTATCGGTTGCGGGCGCCTTGAAGACTTCCTTCACGGAAAAACGAACCTTTTGTGTCCGCACCGGAGCGAAGCGATCGATGTTGCGAACGCCGTTTACTTCCGAGCGCAACCCGCCGCTGCCGGCGACGGGCTCATGCCGAATGACCGCGAGGGTCGCCGCGACCTGCTCCTGCGACCATTGCTGATACGCCTGCGGATCCGACAGCCGGTTGTCCGGGTGCAGCAGTCGCTCGCCATTGCGCACTCCCGCGAAGATCGCCTGGAGACTGTAGTAGTCAGCCTGCGTGACGGGATCAAATTTGTGATCATGGCAGCGGGCACACTGCAGCGTCATACCCATGAAAGCGGCACCGGTCGTCGTCACCATGTCGTTGAGTTCATCCTGTCGCGCGCGATCCTTCGACTCCTGGTCCTTGCCGATCTGACCGGGCAGGAGCGCGGGTTTCGCCATCAGGAAACCGGTGGCCCGGTCTTCTGCCACGCTGTCGCCGGCGAGTTGCTCGAGGATGAACCGCGCATAGGGCCGGTCGGAGTTGAACGCCTCGATCACGTAATCCCGGAACGGCCACGCCGTGTGTCGGGGTGTGTTGATTTCGAAACCGTGCGTTTCCCCCCAGCCGATCACGTCCAGCCAATGCTGCGCCATTTTTTCGCCGTAGCGCGGCGACGCGAGCACACGGTCCACGAGCTTTTCGTAGGCGCGCGGATCCTTGTCCGCCACGAACGCCTCCACGTCCAGCAGCGTCGGCGGCAAACCATGGACGACTAGGAAGAGCCGCCGGATCAACGTGCGACGGTCCGCGCGCGGCGAGGCCGCGAGACCCTTTTCCGCTCGTTTCGCGGCGACAAATTCATCGATCCTCGGTGCGGGCTTCAACGCGCTCACTCGGGGCAGGTGCAGCGGTTTCAAGCTCCACCAATCAGTCTTGGCGATCAACGTCGTCGTATCGACACCGTCCGGCCAGACGGCACCTTCGTTGATCCACGTCGTCAGGGTCGCGATTTCCCCCGGCGAAAGGGGCGGTCCTTTCGAAGGCATCCGTTCATCCTCATCCACGCTCGCGACCAGCCGGATCAGGAAACTCTTCGCCGCAGCTCCGGGCACGATGCACGGCTCCCCGCTGTCGCCACCCTTCAGGGCCGCTGCTTTGACGTCAAAGCGCAGGCCCGACTTCTGTTTCTGACCGCCGTGGCACTCGTAACAGTGTTTTTCGAAAATCGGTCGCACGTCGCGCAAGAAGTCCACCGGTGCGGCGGCGGCGAGGCTCACGGAGAAAACGACCGGCACGAGGCGAACGATACCGGTGAGAATCCCTCCAGCGAACCGGTCCTCCGTCCGCGCCGATCCGGGCGAGACCTTACGCGAGGATGTTCTTGATGACATGGCCGTGCACATCGGTGAGCCGGCGGTCGATCCCGTTATGGCGGAAGGTGAGCCGGGTGTGATCGAGGCCGAGTTGGTGGAGAATCGTGGCGTGGATGTCGTAGACCGTGGTCGGGTTCGTGCGGTCGAGCGGCTTGTAACCCCAGAGGTCGCTTTCGCCGTGGGTCGTGCCGCCCTTGATACCGCCGCCGCAGAGCCAATTGGTAAAGACGAACGGATTATGATCGCGCCCCTTGCCGCCTTGTGAGGACGGCATGCGGCCAAACTCGGTCGTCCAGAGAATCAGCGTGTCCTCGAGCAGGCCGCGTTGCTTGAGATCCTTGATGAAGGCGGCGGCGCCGCGGGCCATGCCGAGGGCGAGCGGGCCGTGGTCGCGCTGCACGTTCTCATGCGAGTCCCAGTTGCGGCGCGGGAAGCTGTTGTCGTTGCCGCTCCAGATCTGGACAAAGCGCACACCGCGCTCGAGCAGGCGGCGGGCGGCGAGGCACTTTTGCGAGAAGTGGAAGGCTTCCTCATCGGCGTTGATTTCCTTCGGCCAGGTCTGCGGCCCGCCGTCGAGCCCGTAGAGTTTCAGGACGTGCGCGGGCTCGGCCTTGAGGTTGAGCGCCTCGGGGGCGGCGAGCTGCATGCGCGCGGCGAGCTCGTAGCTGCGGATGCGCGCGTCGAGGCGCTGGTCGCCTTCGCGCGCAGCGGAGTGCTGCCGATTGAGGTCAGCCATCAGCCGGTGCGCCGCGGCCTCGCCGCGTGGCGTGATGAACTTGCCCGATGCATGAGGAAACAGATCGGCGACGGGTGCCTCGGTGCCGGGAAAAATGATCGTGCCGCTGTGCTGCGACGGCAGAAACGCGGCATCCCAGTTTTTCACGCCGTTGGAGGCGAAGCCGCGGTGGTCGGGCAACACGACGAACGTCGGGAGGTTTTCGTTGAGCGAGCCGAGGCCATAGCTGACCCAGCAACCGGCGCCGGGAAAGCCGGGCAGCTGGAACCCTGTGGACTGCAGCAGCGTCGCGGCGCTGTGCACGCCGGATTTGCCAACCATGTTGTGGACGAACGCGAGATCGTCGACGACGCCGCCGAGCGGGGCCACGACTTCGCTGAGCATCTTCCCCGACTGGCCATAGGGTTGGAAATCCCAGATGGGCCGGAGCCACGGGCCGAGGCCGTTTTGAAACGCCTCCACCGGCTCGCCGAAATCGCTCGGCTGCCCGTGGCGTTTGATCAGCTCGGGCTTGTAGTCGAAGAGATCGATGTGGCTGGCGGCGCCGGCCATGAAGAACTGCACGACGCGTTTCGCTTTTGCAGGATGGTGCACCGGGCGCGAGGCCGGCGCGGATACGTCGGCGGCGAGGGCGCGGTCGTGGCCGAGCATCGCGGCGAGCGCGAGGCCGCCGAGCCCGCCGCCGGACTGCCAGAGGAAATCGCGGCGGGAGATCGGGCGGGTCGCCGCGGGGCGATGGAAGGGAGAGTCGTGAGCCATTATCAGTCGACGAATGTGAATTCGTTCAGGTTGAGGATCAGTCTGCCGAGCGCGGGCAGGCCCTCGGCCTCCGCGAACGCGACGAGTTGGGCGAGGGCGGCCGGCTCGGGCGCGCGGCCGAGCGCGAGAGCGTGGGCCCGCGCGATCTGGGCAGGCAGATCGTCGGGTCGCTCGGCGCGCACGCGCGCGGCGAGATGCTGCGCCTGCGAGACGATGAAACCGTTGTTGAGCATCGCCAGCGCCTGCAGCGGGGAGAGGCTTTCGTTGCGCTTGTCGACGCGCATCGACGGATCGGCGCAATCCATCGAGGTCATCCACGGTTGCGTCTGCGAGCGCACGACGAAGCGGTAAATGGAGCGGCGCCACGTCTTCGGATCCTCGGGATTCGCGAGCTCGTATTTGAAGTGTGGCGAGTGCTCCGGCCGCTCGATCACGAAGTCCTGCCAACCGGGCCCGCCCATGGTGAGATCGAGTTTGCCGCTGACGGCGAGCACGGCGTCGCGCAACGCCTCGGCCTCGAGCTTGCGGCGGTTTTGCCGCCAGAGGAGCGTGTTGCCGGAATCGATTTTTTCAGCCGCAGGATTGGCGGTGACGGCCTGCCGGTAGGTCGCGCTCATGACGATCCGGCGATGGAGAGATTTGAAGGAGCCGCCGCTGTCGCGGAAGTCGGCGGCGAGCCAGTCGAGCAACTCCGGGTGGCTCGGCTGGCCGCCGTTGCGGCCGAAATCATTCGGCGTATCGACGAGGCCGCGGCCGAAATGATACTGCCAGACGCGGTTTACGATGCTGCGCCACGTGAGCGGATTTTTCGGATCAGTGAGCCAGTGTGCGAGGGCAGCGCGGCGCTGGCCTTCGCCGGCGTCGGCCGGCAGGTCGAAACGCGCCGGCGCAAACTGCAGCGCGGACAACGTGCCAGGGCCGACGAGTTTGCCGGGCGTGGTGACTTGCCCGCGGGCGAGCAGGTGGATTGGGCGGGGATGTCCGCCCGCGGCGCCGGTGCCCTTGAAGGTGCCGCTCCCGGTGTGGATACCGCCGGCATACACGAGATCGGGCTTGGGCAACGATTTCAGCTCGGCGGCGATCCGTGAGGATTCGGCGAGGAGCGCGGCGCGGCGGGATTTCGTCGGTTCGTCGGCGGAGCCCAGCAGGAGGGCATCGCGCGCGCGCTCGAGCTCCGCTTTTTCCTCGGCGGAAAGGGCGGCGGGGGCGATGCCGTCCGTGAGGTTAGACTTCCGCCAGCGCTCGCCGCTCTCGATCGTGTCGAGGGCCGAGACGGGCCGGCCCGCGGCGACGTTTTTTCCGGCGCGGTCGGTGACGCGCAGCTCGGCAAGGGCGAACATGTAGTCGTCTTTCCGCGGTGCGAGCTTGGTCACCGTCACGCGAACGTAGCGGCCGATGATACCGTCGCCGGTGCCGCCGCCGGTCGTGAAAGCATCGCGGCCGGGGTTGGGGAAATCGGCCATGAACGTCTGATCGTAGCGCTGCCAGAGGAGTTTTACGCCAGTCTGGAACTCCGGGTCGTCGCTGGCCTCGACTTTGAAGCGCACGGGAAAACCGAAGCCGGCGCCGATGCCGTTGAAGGTGTCGTGGGCCGGCACGAGCGTGGCGCGGTTGATCTCGATGGATTCGCCGAGGTCGACCTGCACCCACTTTGTCACATCGGGAGTCGAAGACAGCGCGCTGTGGTAGCCGCGGCTCGGGCTCGGCTTGCCGGGCTCGGCGGGATCAGTTTGCGGCGGGAGCTCGAGGCGGCGCGTGATCTCGGCATAGGCTTCGCCGGCCTGCGCGCGCAGCGGGGCTTCGAGGGCGGCGAGCGCGGCAGCGGTCTCGCGTTGGACGCGGCGGAGGGCTTGGAAGCGGGCGTGGCGGGCGTCGTCGCGGTAGTATTCGCGATCGGTGCGATCGAGCGCGGCGAACACGGCCTGCAGGTTGTAGTAGTCCTCCGCCGGGATGGGATCGAATTTGTGGTTGTGGCACTGCGCGCAGTGGACGGTGAGGCTGGAGAATGTGCCGATGGTGTTCGCGACCATGTCGTCGCGATCGAGGTGGCGGGCGATCTTTCCGTCGGTCTTGGACTCCGGCACTTCCGCATGGCCGATGAAATCCCACGGGCCCGCGGAGATGAAGCCCAGCGCCTCGATGCCGTCGGCGCTGTCGGGGAACAGCACATCGCCCGCGATCTGCTCCTGCACGAACCGCGCGTAGGGTTTGTCGGAGTTGAAGGCGCGCACGACGTAGTCGCGGTAAGGCCAGGCGTTGGGGCGGAGCTTGTCTTTGTCGTAGCCGTGCGTGTCGCCGTAGTGGACGACGTCGAGCCAGTGCCGGGCCCATCGCTCACCATAGCGCGGCGACGCGAGCAGTTTCTCCACGAGCCGCGCGTAGGCGTCGGGCGCCTGATCTGCGACGAACCCGGCGATCTCCTCGGGTGTCGGCGGCAGGCCGGTGAGATCGAAATAGAGCCGGCGGATCAGCGTGCGGGCGTCGGCCGAGGGAGACGGCGTGAGACCGTTGGTGGCAAGTTTGGCGCGGATGAAGGCATCGATCGGATTTGCGGCGGACGCCGGCGGCGTGACGGACGCGATCGGCTTCAGCGACCACCAGTCGAGGGGATCGGCGACCGCGGCGCTAGCGGAGTCGGGCCAGACGGCGCCGGCGTCAATCCAAGCTGCAATCGTCGCGATCTCCGCGGGACTAAGCGGATCGCCCTTGGGGGGCATCTTCATGTCCTCGACCTCCCGCTTGATGTATTTCACCAGCGGGCTCGTGGCACCCTGGCCCGGCACAATGTTCGGGGCGCTGCCCTCGCCGCCGGTGAGGGCGATGGCCTTCACGTCGAGGCGGTAGCCGCTCTTTTGTTTCTCAGGCCCGTGGCACTCGACACAATGCTTTGCAAAGATCGGACGCACGTCCGATACGAAGTTCGGCGCTGTCGCCGCCAGGGCCGAAGTCAACGCAGTGCCCACGAGTCCCGCCGCCAGCTTTTTTGCCGCCCACGACACGAAGGGCGGGCGAGCGGCGCAGGTTTGCAGCCCCCCCGATGCAGGCGCGGATACTAGTGGTGGTCTGTTAGTCATGGTGACGACGGTGGCGGACCGGCGCGAAAATTGCCGATGACCTCGGAGACGGTCATGGCCCGGTTGTAGAGACGGACGCCGGTAAGACGGCCGCGAAAGTTCGGAGCCAGACGGAGTGGTTGGTCACTATTGGGGCTCTGCAAAAACGGACTGAAACGACCCCAGCCGAATTCGCGTTCGGCCCCGCCGTCGCACAGGACGCCATCGACCACAAACAGGATGACTTTCGGCCCGCCGTCGGCGATGGCCACGATGTGGTGGCGCCGGCCCGGTTGCAGGGTGCTGCGGTCCACGGTCCACGCGTTAGTGACTTTGGAGTCCCCCAAGGTGAGTTCAAGGGCGCCATCGAGATTGGTGCGGAGCAAGATACCGCTGCCACGAGCATCGCGATTGTCTAGCAGGACCTGGCCCGGCGAGAGGTCGGCCCACTCGAGCCACAAATCGATGGTGAATCCTCCTTGGTTGCGGATCATGTCGGGAATCGCGGGGAATTTGAGGTCGGGCCGGTCGCGTGAAAGTTCACCGGGGCCGAGTTCGGCTTTAAGGCCTTTGCGGGTGACCGCGCGGCGCTCGTGCTGCGACCAGACCTGCTGGAGGAGGTCCGGGTTGATTTCGTGGACACCGGCCCGGACCTTGGAGGTTTCGGAAATGAAATAGCGTCCGTCCGACTCGAGCAGTCCCGGATAGCTGATGCGCCCGGAAATCTCAGCGATCTCGTCCGCATACAGGGCGATCTCCGGCTGCGACCAGACGATTTCACCCTCGCGTTCGACTCCGCCGGAAATCCAACCGGGATTGCGCTCATACCAGTGCCGCGTGCCGTTGTTGTGAAACCACAAAAGATACTTTCCGTTGGCGCACTTCCAGAGGCTGGGGCAGGCCCGCGGATTCTTGAGGACGTGATGTCCGCCCGGCTCATACGTCAGCCGGCGGGGCGTGGACCACGTCGCGCCCTGATCGGAACTCGTCGTCTGGCAAATGTAACCCTGGTCGGTGCGGAACACGCAGTAAAACGTTCCGTCGGTCAGCGCCACAAGGTGCGGCTCCTCGGAAATCTGCCGATCCCGGTGCCAGTCCGGGCCCTTGAGTTCTCCAAACATCTCCCAGCGGACCTTGCGGGCGTCGCGTTCGGTCAGGAGGTTGTCACTTCGATAGAAGCGCACCACAGTGCGCGAGCCGTTGTTCCACTCCGCCCAGGGGACATAAACCACGCCGCGGTGGACGAGCGGCAGGCCGACATTCCAGCAGCTCTGCGGGGGGCAGGCGGGAATGGCGATTTTCTCCGACCAGCTCCGCCCCTGGTCGTCGGAAAACGAAAAATAGCGCGGAGTGATGGTATAGACCCGGCCGAAATCCGTCCGCAGGGGAATGGCATACGGGATGTTGCACGGCACGAAGTCCGACCACGTTCGGCCCTGATCGGAGGTCGTGAACGCCACGGAATAATTCTTCGTGCCCACGGTGTTTTCACCCAGCGTGCCGACGGTCATCACGCAGAGCCACCGGCCGTCGTCGAGCGCGACGGTGTAGGGCTGGTCGGCATACTTGAGGCCCGACAGCGGGATCGGCTGGCCGTGCCGGATGTTGCGCAGGTCGGCGGCGCGGGCCGAGGCGGCGAGCACGGCAGCGCAGATTCCAAGGCAGAGAAGCGTGCGGCTCAGGAGCGCCGGGCGGCGGTTCGACGGCTGCACGGGATGCCGGCCGCGCCCACGGATGGGACTCGGGGCGGCGGCGGGCGCTTGCGCGTTTGCGGGTGTGACCATGTGGACGCGACGTCTTTTCCGGGAGGCAATCAGAACTTCAGCGCGGCTGAGAGCGTGTAGTTGCGCGGTGTCAGCCAAGCGAACTGGAAGGGGGTCGGGACCCGCGCCGGATTGGCCAAGTCCCCGCCCGGCGGACGCAGCGCCGTATTGTAGTAGAGCGGCTGGCTGTAGTCGAAGAGGTTGTCGATTTTGAAGTCGACGCCCAACGTGAACTTCCGGCCCAGCTTCCGGGTGTAGTTGAACGCGAGCGTGCCCGACACGTAGGGCTTGCGATACACCATGTCGTAAGCCGACACGGCGGGATTGTCGATGGCCGCCGCTGGATTCGAGGGATTGCGGATGGTCTCCGCCCCGCGCGAACCGATCACCTCGCGACCGCGGTAGTTCAACCCGCCTCCCAGCCGGAAGCCCCGCAGCAATCCGTCCCGGAAGCTGTAGTCGGTAAAAAGATTCGCGCTGCTTTCCGTGACGCGGTTGAGCTTCTGACCGGAAGCGAGGGCGGCGAATCCCTGCTGCACGGTGTTCCACGCCGCCACCGCATTGGGGCCCTCCGATGCGGACTGGCCCGGTGGGATGACCGCGTTGAAGGTCGCGACGTTGTTGGCGTTGATCGTGCCGCCGGCATCGGTGACGATTTGCTTCAGGACGGCTTCATTCTTGGCATAGTAGGCGATCGTCTCCCGGTTGGGGTTCTCCTGGAATGCCCGCGGGAGCGCGCCGTTGAGCATCAGGCGCCAGTTTCGATTCAGATTGGCGGTGATCTCCAGTTCCCAGCCCTCGGTTTTGACCGCGGCGGTATCGACGTAGCCGGTGGGAACGAGCTGCAGCCCCCGGGAGTTCAATCCACCCGGCGTCAGGTCGTTCAGGGCGTTGGCCTGAATGATCTGCACGAAGGCCTGGGAGAATGGCGTGCTGGCGATGGACCGATTGTCCTGCCGTCCCGCGTAGCGGATGAGATTGGCGACAATTTCGCCTTTGGTGGACGCGAAGCGGAGACCGTAGTCCCAGCCCCGGGAGGCGGTGGGCACGAAAAGAGAACCGTCGATCCGGAGCGCCACACTGGGCGGCGTGAACGACTGCGCATAGTTGACGAACGCGCTGAGCCGCGGATGGACGTGGTAGACGCTGCCTAAGCTCATGGTGTTGACAGTTCCCTTCTGGTCGGGCGGCGAGTAGTCGTCGCGAAACCGGTCGCTCGCATACAGGGGGTCGCGCTGACCACTGCTGAGGCCGCTGCCGATGCGGGGCCGCGTGTCGGCGGGCAGCGCGCTGCCAAACGGCGTCCCGTTGGCCGCGCGCGTCCGATAGGTGAGGGCGGACCAATCGGCCGGGGCGGCCAGTTTCAGGTATCGTGTTTCACCATCCCAATTGGCCGGATTGTCGAACTGGAGCACGATCGACTCCTGCTGCGTTTCGAACCGGTCGCGACGCGCCGCGGCCAGCAGGTGAAGTTTTCCCTTCAGCAGCTTCGCATTCACCGCGGTCTGCACGTAACCATATTCGTTCTCGTTGATCTGATTGAACGCCGTGTTCTGATAATCCCGCGCGTTGCCCGCCGCGACGCGGCTGGTGGAATTGGTGATCGGGTTAACGTAGTTCCAGCTGTCCGGCTTGGCGAAGGGCCGCTCCCGGTCCGTGAACAGGTAGTAGCGATAGTTGACCGGCAATTCGGTCGGCCACAGCCGCGGATCGGCATTGGCCTTCAGGACGTAGTGGTAGGCATTGCGGTCGAATTTCTCCGCCGAGAGCCCGGCGAGCACATTGAAACCGAAGTCGCCCCAGCGCGTGCCGTCCAGCCGGTAACCCGCGGATCCCCGCACATTGCGGCGCGTGCGCTTTTGAAAATAGGGCCAGCTGTTCGCCTCGGTGAAGGGCTCCTTGAAATTCGGATTCGGCCGACCGCTGGGCAAAACCGAATTCGCGTCGATGTAGATCCGGGACATCTGCCGGCTGATGCCGATGTCGGAATAGGTGTCTTCCTTTCCGACATTGCCGGCCGCCTCGACGAAGAAACGCTCTCCGAACCGCTGCATCAGCGAAAGCGTGTAGTTGCTGTTCGTGACCCCGAAGGTCGGAGCGTCCGGGTAGAGTGAAAATTCCCGCGGCGGCACGCGGAAATTCGATCCCCGGATGGCGTTGGCATAGAGGTTGGCCGGCACGTTGAGCCCGAAGTTGATGGGCGCATCCGCGATGTTGGCCGACGGCCCGACGACCAAGGTTCCGCCCGCGGGAAACGCGGCCGACACGTTTCCGCCCCGGGAAAAGGACCAGCCTTGATAATTATAGACGGTGTCCAATCCGTTGCTCGGAGTGAAAATAATCATGGCACCATACGGTGACAGGCCCGTCGAGTTGGCCAGAGCCGTGCCCCGGACACTGACGGTCGTGGACCCGTCCCACGCGCTCAGTTGATCACGATAGGTCGTCACGACCACCGCCTTGTCCATCCGTCCCCGCTCGGCCTCCGCGCGAATCTCGGTGTTCCGGCTGAGTTTCCACGTCGCGGCGAGCGTGACGCCTTTGCGGCGCTCGGTTTCGTTGTCCCGCCAGCCTGCGCGATCCTGATAGAGGGCGTTGAGGCGCAGGGCGAGGCTGGCCCCCAGCGTCTGGTTGTAGTCCAGGGTGCTGCGCAGATTGGACCAGGAGGCGTAGGAGGTGCGCAGGTCGAAGAGACTTTTGTCCGTTCGCGCCCGCTTGGTGACGCTGTTGATCGTGCCGCCCGCTCCGCCGGCACCGAAAAGAATCGCATTGGGCCCGCGGGCCAGGTCGAGGCGCTCGACGTTGTAGCTGTCGAAATTGAAGCTGACCGGGAAGAAATCGCGCTGCAACTCGCTGCTCACACCGCGGGCGGAGAGCCGGACGCTGGTGCCGGTGTCATAGGAGGCATTGTTGTCGGGGAGGTCGACGGCGTTGGTGAACCACCTCGTCATCTCCGTGACGTCCGTAAGTTGCAGCGCCTCGATGAAGTCCCGGGTCAGCACCGAATAGGCGACCGGTGTGTCGCGTAGATTTCCGGCCAGCCGGCCGCCCGCCAGGGAACTGGCGGCGACGAAGCCGTGGTCCTTGTCCACGTTGACCACGAAGGGATTGAGGGTGGCGGCGCGGTCTTCGGAGGATGAAGTTGCGGCGGCGCCCTGAGAGTAAGCCAGCGGTGCGGCGAGGCCCGCGCCTGCCACGATGATCGCGGACGCGTGACGGCAAAAGCCCCGAGGGTGCGAATTCGGGGTTCCGGTTCCCGGGTTCAAATTGAAAACCGCGAGATATTCATCGATTGGGTTGGGCATGTGATGGGCGGGACTTGCTTCGAACGAAACGGCGCGCGTCGAAGGAAAATCGGCGTCGCACTTCCTCCATCTTATCAAACCCACGGTTTATGTCACTGCGGTTATGGAGCGGCGCGACTCAGATTTTTCGTCACGAGGTCGTTGCCTGCCCGGTCTCCGTCCGCCGCGCCGGGGACGAGTCGCACCTCGTTTTTCCTCCCAATCATGGTGGCGGTCGCGAAAGAGCACCGAGGGATCACGACGGTTTCCCGTTCCGGAACCCTCCAGGCGTCTGGCCATATTCGCTCTTGAACGCGGCCTGCAGGTAGTGGCTGTAGGCAAATCCCGTTTGCTCGGCGATGGCGTCAATCGTCAGATCAGTTTCCAACAAAAGGCGTTTCACTTCGCGGAAGCGCACGCGGAGGATCTCGTCCTTCGGCGTGCGGTTTAAGGCGGCCTTCATCCGACGGTCAAGCGTGCTGCGTGAGGCATTCAGTCTCCGGCAGAGGTCGTCGACATTCAGGCCGGTGGCGGCGTTCTCACGGATCATCCGGGCCGCGTGGGCGACCAGGCGGTCGTTGATGACGAACTCATCCGAGGACTCCCGCACCACGATGCCTTTGGGTGGAAACAACGTCTCGCCCTTCGGCCGCGCGCCGCCGCGCATGAGACGCGCAAGAAGCTCTGCCGCGGCAAAACCGACTGTCGCACCATCGAAACGCACGCTGGTCAGCGGCGGGTTGGCGAACGCGCACAGGGTTTCTTCGTTTTCGGCTCCGACCACCGCGACTTCCTCAGGGACGGCGATGCCCGCACGCTGGCACGCATCGAGCAACCGGATGCCGAGTTGATCGTTGGCCGCGAAGACGCCGATCGGTTTGGGCAGTCCAGCGAGCCAGGACATCAGCCGCGCCTGGCCTTTCTCCCAGTCGGCCGCACGGTCGGAAATCGGTTCAGGTAAAAGCGAACAGGAGCCGCCGTGGCTTTCCACGGCGGTGACAAAATTCTGCACGCGCTCCTCGAAAAAGCGCTCAGTGTGCAGACTGTAGACCGCGAAGTTCCGGTAGCCTCGATCAATAAAATGTTCGGCGACCATTTGCCCGATGAGGTGGTTGTCCATGCCGACAAAGGGGAGCGCACTCTTCAGAAACGTCGCGCGCAGCTCGACTGCCGGCAGCCCCGTTGCGGCGATCACATCGGCCATTTCCTGCGTGAAGGTACGCGTGAGGATGCCGTCGCCATCCCAATTTTTAAGCCAGGGCGGTGGACCGGACTCCAGCGCGCGCAGCTCGATGAAGCATGACCAAGGGCCGTGAGCCGCGACGTAGCGCCGCACCCCGGAGAGGAGTTCGCGGGTGTAGGTGCGCGTGGTTTCAACCAGGAGCGCAACGCGGGGAGGACGCCGACGGCGAGAGGCCATGAGGAACGGGTGACTAAAAACCTGAGGATTCTTGACTAAACAGTGCAGTGACAGCGACTGCCAAGCCGAATATACTGGGTCTCATGACTCCTCCATTCCACGGCAAGGCTCTCATTGTGGTGGGCGACGCGGCTGAGACGCTCGACACCCTCTATCCCTACTATCGGCTGATCGAAGCCGGAATCCAACCGGTCGTCACGGGCCCGGAGCGCCGGCGCTACCAAATGGTGATGCATGAAGTGAAGCCGGGCTGGACCATCACGAAGGAGTGGGAGGGCTACACCATCGACGTCGACGTGCCGTTCTCCGAGGTGAAGGAGGAGGAATATCTCGGCATCATGTTCTCCGGCGGGCGCGCGCCGGAATACATTCGCTACGACGCCGACCTCGTGCGCATCACGAAATATTTTTTCGCGGCGAACAAGCCCATCGCCTCGGTGTGCCACGGCGTGGAGATTCCCGCCTACGCGCGCTGCGTACAGGGACGCCGCATGGCGACCGTGGCGAAATGCCAGTTCGATCTCGAGGTGTGCGGCGGCATTTACGTCGACGCCCCGTGCGTCGTGGACGGCAACCTCGTCTCTGGCCGCACCTACCGCGACAACGGCCACTACCTCGGGCCGTGGATCAAAATGCTCGAAGCCGCGCGCGCGGCAGCTTCATAGTCATTCGTACCCACGAACGTTTATCCCGCTTGCTTGTCTCCATGATACCACGCCGCCAATTCATCCACTCGCTGGCCGTTGCCGCAACGGTGACTCTGGTCGCCCGCGCTGCTGCGCGCGAGCCGTTTCGCCTCCGCTACATCCTTGCCTCCGCGCTGTATGGCGAGATGCCGCTCGACGTCATCTTGCCCGAGGTGGCCAAGACGGGCTGCGAGGCGGTCGACATCTGGTGCCGCGTGCACGGCAACCAGCGCGAGCAGATCGCCGAGCTGGGCGACGATGCCTTTTCCGCGCTGCTCTCCCGTCATCGCGTGAAGCTGGGTGTGAGCACGCGCTACCCCCTCGGCCCCACCGGCCTCGGCGACGAGATGAAGTGGATGAAGAAATTCGGCGGCGGAGTCATCGTCACGGGGAGCGGAGGCCCGAAGGGGCTACCGGTCGCCGAACTCAAGGCCGCGATGCAGGGCTTCTTCGAACGGATGAAGCCCCACGTCGCCACCGCCGAGGCCAACGGCGTTACGATCGCGATTGAGAATCATAGCAATTCGCTGCTCCACCACCCGGACTCGCTGCGCTATTTCGCGGAATTCAATCGCTCCGCCCACCTCGGCGTCGCCCTCGCTCCGCATCACCTGCACCCGTGGATCGAGCAACTTCCGGCGTTGATTCGCGACCTCGGGGCGAAGCAGATTCCGTTCATGTATTTCCAGGAGCACTCCGAGGGCATCTCCCAAAAGGTGGCCAAGGAAATTGAGCTGCGGCAATTGCCGGGCTTCGGCGGCGGGCTCGACTATCGTCCCGTCATCAAGGCGCTGGCCGACATCCGCTACACGGGTCTCGTGGAAATTTTCATGCACCCGACGCCCCGTGGTATTCCGATTCTTCCTACGGTGCCGGAAATCACAGCGGCGATCAATCGTGCGCGCGACTACCTCGAACGTTGTCGTCGGGAGGTCGTCGGGTGAGACGCGGCCTGTGCTTCGGCTTCGCCGTGCTTCTCAGCGTCGTGGGCCTGCGGGCCGAACCGAGGGTTGTAGGATTCGAGCGCTTTCACGCCGCCGCGCCCGACGCCGCCGGCGGTCGCTTGCTCTACAACGAACTCGGCTGCATCAGCTGCCACGGCGGCGACACCGGCCTGCCGATGCGTCGCGGCCCAGACCTGACGACGGTGACGACAAGGGCCAGCGCGGATTGGCTCCGGGCGTTTATCGCCGATCCGGCACGTTCGCGCAGCGGCACGACGATGCCCCATGTGTTGGCCAATCACGACGCAGGCGACGTCGAAGCGGTGGTGCACTACCTCGGCACACTGACGCCGAAAAAGTCGGCGCCGCCCAAGAAAATCGCCCACCTCAACGCCGAACTCGGCAAAGCCCATTTTCACACCAAGGGCTGTGTCGCCTGCCATGCGCCGCGGACCGATTACGCGCCGCCGGACGGCCGTCCCACAGCTGGGGAATTTTCCTACGGCTCGGCCGAGTTTCCCGCGCTCGCCGAAAAATACGATGTCGCGACCCTTGCCGCTTTCGTGCGCGATCCGTTGGCGTCGCGCCCTGACGGCCGCATGCCGCGCATCGAAATGGAAGAACAGGACGCGCACGATATCGCCGCCTACCTGCTCGGGATCGCCGGCAGCGATGGCGAAATTGTGCCGAAGCTGCGGCCGTTCACCCCGAATTCCGCGCTCGCCACGCGCGGCCGAGATGTCGTCACCGCGGCGCGTTGTGCCGCGTGCCACGCGTTGCC